>NZ_JBEZLA010000033.1:0-44617 GCF_040651925.1 Streptomyces sp. NPDC048349
AGCGGTCCGATGATTTCCCATGCCTGATCGGTCAGTTCATGACGTCGCACCACGAACGGAGTAACGACCGATCGACATTGCGGACACGCCCTAGCGTCCCGGCCGCCGCGCAGGCCGCGTGCAGGCGTCTGCCGGTGTACGGATCAGCCCGAGGGGGTCGGCCCGCTCGCCGTGGCCGGTGCGGGGCAGTACTCGGCCTCCATGATGGCGGTCGGGGCTCCCGTGCTCCAGTCCCCGTTGCGGTTGTAGGCGAGCTGGTGGCGGCCGTCCTCTGTGGTGACGGCCAGCGAGGTCGACCCCACCATGCCTCCGCCATGGCCCCAGAGCGTCGTACCGCAGCTCGTCCGGAAACGGGTGATGCCGAGTCCGTAGGACATGTCGGGGCGTTCGGGGGCCGAGACGGTGGTCTTCATGGCCTCGAGCTGGTGCGGCGGCAGCAGTTCGCCGCGCGCCAGGGCGCCGTAGAACCGGTTCAGGTCGCCGGTGGTGGAGATGATGTCGCCGTCGGCCCAGCCCTGCGAGCCGTTCATCTCGGTGACGTCGTCGATCCGGTCGGGTGCCGACGCGAACAGCTTGGAGTAACTGCGGCCGGCGGGCCGGGGCATGTGGATGCGGTTGCCGGGGTTGGAGGTGGCCCGCAGGCCCAGCGGCCCGATGATGCGGTCGCGCACCTCGGCCTCGTACGTCCGTCCGCCCGCCTTCTCGATGACCAACCCGGCCAGGATGTAGTTGGTGTTGGAGTACGAGAACCGGTCGCCGGGCTCGAACAACGGCGCGTGGGAGAGGGCGACCCCCACGTGCTTCTCGGGCGGCAGCGTGTCGTACCGGTGCGTGAGGTAGCCCTCGCCCCGTATGTACGTGTCGAGGTACTCCTCGTCGGCCAGATAGTCGAAGAGGCCGGAGGTGTGGTTGAGGAGCTGACGCAGAGTGATCTTGCGGCCGTCGTTGCCGTTGCCCCGCACCAGGCCGGGGAGATGGCGCTCGACGCGGTCGTCGAGGGAGAGTTTCCCCTCGGCCTCCATCTGGAGCAGGACGGTGGCCACGAACGTCTTGGTGATGCTGCCGATCCGGAACCGGTCGTTCGCGCCCCGCGGCGCGCCGGTCGTCAGGTCGCCCACGCCCGACGTCGACTTCCAGACGCCGTGGGCGTCGCGTGCCTGAGCGGTGATGCCGGGGATGCCCGCCTTCACCTCGGCGTCCATCGCGCGCTGGGTCGCCCCGTGCCCCGGCTTCGCGGGGGCGGTGTCCGACGATGCCTGGGCGGGGACCGCGAAGGCGGTGGCCGCCATGGCGGCGGCCGCGAGACCCGCCAGGCCGACCCGTGCGGTGTTCCGTAACGTCATGCCGTGCTCCTTGGCGTGTGACTCGTCGTGTTCCCGCGGACCGACGGGTCCGCATTCCCGACAAGACCGCGAACGAGGACCGGACGGTTGAGTTCCCTGTGCCCGGGCCGGTCGGGTACGCGAGCGCGCCCGGCCTACGTGTGACGGGTGCCCAGTACCGCACCGGGACCGGTGAAGTAGCTCGAGTCCTTGGGGCGCGCGGGGTCGTGGCCGGGTGGGCGGGGGGCCGGCTCCAGGTGGGGGATGAATTTGGAGCAGTGGATGTAGGCCTCTTCGACGCTGAGGTGGACCCACATCTCGGGACTGCGGCCGGGCGCTGCGTCGACGGGCAGGCCGGCATGGAGGGAGCGCAGGGCCGAGTCGGTGTAGAGCCGGGCCACGCCGTTGACGTGCAGGCCCACGTGATGGTGGGTGAAGTCCACGAACAGCATCCCGAGATGGGGGTTCTCCGTCATGTTGCCGGCGCTGGCGAGCACCCCGTTGCCGCGGAATTCGGGGTAGGCGAGCGTGTGGTCGTCGATCACGTGGACGAAGCCCGGCGGCCCCGCCCGGAAACTGGCGTCACACTCCCCGCGGGCGTCGGCCGTGGCCAGGAAGACCATGGGCTGGCGGCCTATGAAGTCCCGCATCTCGGCTGTGAGGCAGGGCCGCACCTGCTGGTCGTAGAACCGGGCGGCGCGCTCGGCGGTTCCCAGTTGCTGCTGGAGCAGGTGTTCGCCTGCTGATCCGAAGGGCGGCGGGGACAAGGTCACGGGGTGTTCTCCTGGCAGGACGGGCAAGCACGTGGCTCAGGGCAGGGACAGGACGGGCGTCTCGAACGGGTCGTGGTGGATGCGTTCGGGCAGGGTGCCGCCCTGGGTGAGCGTCTCGTTGGCGGAGACGACCATCCGGGCCGGGCCGCTGAGGAAGCAGTCGTGCTGGTACCACGGTCCGTACTCGGCCAGCACCTGCGGCAGGGACCCCCGGATTCCGGGGATGTACTCATGTGAGACCGCGCCCCTGATGGTCAGCCAGTGGTGGCGCTGGGCCATCCTGAGCATGTCGTCGACCCCGTACAGCTCGGCGCCGGTGCGGGCGCCGAGGAAGAGGTCCACCTGGTGGCGTCCCCCGCGACGGGCGACCTCTTCGACGAGCGCCCGGATCGGAGCCAGTCCAGTGCCTCCGGCCACGCAGAGCAGTTCGCTGTGGACGGCGGCGTCCAGCACCATGTCGCCCATCGGGGCACCGAGGTGGACCACGTCGCCGACCACCGCCCGGTGCACCAGGGCGTTGCTGACCGCGCCGCCGGCCACCGCGCGGACGTGGAAGGTGAGGGTGCCGTCCTCGCGGGGCGCGTTGGCGGGGGAGTAGGAGCGCCAGTGCTTCGGGCACCAGGGGGTCTCGACGCTCACGTACTGTCCGGCGGCGTAGGCGTAGGGCATGTGGGGGCGCACGGTGATCTCGGCGATGCCGTGTCCGCGCGAGACGTGGTGCACGACCGTGGCGGGCCACACGGCGGGGCGTACCGCCTCGTCCTCCTCGGCCGCGCTGATCATGACCTGGGAGACCACGCCGTAGGCCTTGGTCCAGGCGGCGGCGATGTCCTCGGTCCATGCGGGGCCGGCGTAGCGGGCGAGGGAGGCGAGGAGGCATGCGCCGACGGCCGGGAAGTGCGCGCTGAGCGTGCCGAACTTGCGGTGGTCGCGACCGAGGTGTCCGCAGAAGCGGACCAGGCTCGTGGGGTCGTCGACGAGGTCCACGATGCGCAGCAGCGCGCGCAGCAGGCGGCCGCGCTGGGCGTCCATGCCGGGCGGGAACATCGGACGGACCTCGGGGTACCGGGCGAAGAGGATCGCGTAGAAGTACACCGTCATGTCCGCGGCGAACGGCTCGACCACGGCGACGGAGGCGCGTATGAGGTCTATCTCGTGGGCCGACAAAGGGGGTTCGGCGTCACCCGGCTCTCCGTCCGGCTCCCGCTCCGGCTCGACGGCCCCTGGTGGGGCGTCATGTGCGGCCGGATCGGATGCCGGTGCCTCCCACGCCGGGAGGGCGGGTGTGCGGCCTGAGCGGTTGATCCGGAATCTCAAAGGACCAGCGCTCCTCTCCCCGTTGTTCGCCAGGGCTTCCCGTCGGCCGCCTTTGGGGCGGTGGGGAGGGCGGTGACCGGGGTGTCGAGGGTGGCGGGCATGAGTCCTCACGGCAGGCGGGAGCGTTGAAACGGATCAAGCGGCTCCGGACGCTACAGGGCCACGGGGGTGACTCAGAAGTAGCCAAGAGGGGCGATGGGTGCGGGTCGAGGGTGTCTGGGCCGGTATTTCCCCCTCAGGGGCACTCCGCGACCATCCGATCTTCACGCCACCACCACAACCCCGCTACAGGCAAGTTGTTGCTTGCCTGTAGCGGGGTTGTGGTGGGCAGCCGTGCGCGGTGAGCTGGGGGCGTGTGCGCGTGTGCGCGTGGGTGCGCGGGCGCGTGGGCGCGTGGGCCGTGAGTCGCGGGTCGTCCGCTCGGCCGTCAGCCGTTCAGCGACTCCATCAGCTCGGGGGAGTAGCGGTCGCCCGAGGCCACGCCGTGCGGGGCCACGGCGTCGATGGCCGCCAGGTCCGCGTCGCTGATCGACACGGCGGTCGCGGCCACGTTCTCCTCCAGGTAGCGGCGGCGCTTCGTGCCCGGGATGGGCACGGCGCCCTGGCGCAGGGTCCAGGCCAGGGCGAGCTGTGAGGGCGTGACGCCCTTCTCCGCGGCGAGCCGGCGCACCTGGTCGACGACGGCCAGATTGCGGTGGAAGTTCTCGCCCTGGAAGCGGGGGTCGGTGCGCCGGAAGTCGTCGGCGGCGAAGTCGTCCGGGCTGGTGATCGCGCCGGAGAGGAAGCCCCGGCCGAGCGGGGAGTAGGCGACGAGCCCGATGCCGAGCTCGCGCAGGGTGTCGAGGACGCCGTCGTGCTCGATGCCGCGCTCGAAGAGGCTGTACTCGGTCTGCACAGCGGCGAGTGGATGGACGGCGTGCGCGCGGGCGATGGTGGAGGGTGCGGCCTCGCACAGGCCGATGTGGCCGACCTTGCCGGCGGCGACGAGCTCGGCCAGCGCGCCCACGCTCTCCTCGACCGGCACGTTCGGGTCGATGCGGTGCAGGTAGTAGAGGTCGATGTGGTCGGTGCCCAGGTGGCGCAGGGAGCGGTCGACCGAGTGGCGGATGTACTCGGGGCTGGCGTTGTGGCCGCGGAAGGCGCCTTCGTCGGTGAACTCGACGCCGGTCTTCGTCGCGATCACGGCGGCTTCTCGCCGGCCGGCCAGGGCCTTGCCGAGGAGGCGTTCGTTGTGGAAGGGGCCGTAGCCCTCGGCGGTGTCGAGCAGGGTGACGCCGAGTTCCAGGGCGCGGTCGATCGTGGCCAGCGACTCGGTCTCGTCCGTGGCTCCGTAGTGGGCGCTCATGCCCATCAGTCCGAGTCCTTCGGCGCCGACCTTCAGACCCTGGCTGCCCAGTGTGCGGATGTCCATCGTGTGTGTTCTCCCTGCAAGTAACTAACTGGATAGATAGAGCATGCACGGCCCTCAGGCGGATGTCAATAACCAGATAGTTACTTGCTAGGCTGGACGCATGGCACGGGATTCCAGCGCAACCAAGGCCCGCCTGCTCGATGCGGCCTTCGCCGAGTTCGCGGCGTACGGCATCGCCGGTGCGCGGGTCGACCGCATCGCCGAGGCGGCCCAGGCGAACAAGCGGCTCATCTACGTCTACTACGGCAACAAGGAGCAGCTCTTCGACGCCGTGCTCCAGCGGGCGCTGGAGACGGGCTCGGAGTCCGTGCCGTTCGACGCCGACGACCTGCCCGGCTACGCGGGCGCCGTCTTCGACCACCTCGTCGAGCGGCCGTCGCTGATGCGTCTGGTGCTGTGGAAGCAGCTGGAGCGTCCGGGGGCGACGGACACGGAGGCGGTTTCCTACCTGGGCAAGATCACCGCAGTGCAGCAGGCCCAGGAGGCGGGCCGGATCGACGCCGGGATCGACGCCAACGACGTACTGACACTGGTGATGGCGCTGTCGCAGGCCTGGTTCGGCGCGGTGCGCGCTCCGCAGGACGCCGGGACGGACACCGGCTGGGCACCCGACCGCCTCGCCCGGCACCGCTCCGCGGTGGTGGAGGCCGTGTCCCGGATCACCGCACCGCCCCGGGCTGCGGAGTGAGCCCCGGCCGCCCCCGCCGTCGTCGCCGGGCTCCCGGTCGGTCCCGCCTCCAGCCGGGCTGAGCGCCGCGGGCGCCGGGGCGGGCCGCCGGGGGAGCCGGGCCGGGTTGTTGCCGGGGGTGGCCTCTGCCCCTGCCTGGCGGCGGATCGCCGGGGGGCGGAGCCCGCCGTGCCGGTGCTGCCGGCCACGGTCGCCGCCGGCCGGACGGGGCCTACGCCTCCTGCTGCCGGCGCACCATTTCGGTGATCCAGACGGGCGCGAACGGAGACGTGCAGCCGGGGGAGGTCGGGTAGTCCTTGAGCACCTGCAGGCGCTCACCGATCTCCAGGGCACGGCAGCGGTGCTCGGCGTGCTCGATCCCGATCCGGGCCAGGCAGTGGTTCATCGCCCACTGCAGGCGATCCGGGGCGTCCTTCATCTCGGCTTCGATGACGTCGAGCAGTCCTGCGAGGTCGAGGCCCTCGGGCTTCTTCGCCACGCGGTCGGTGGTCAGCGCCCAGCCGGCACTCGCGACCACGGGATCCGGATCGGCGGACCAGGCCAGGCGCAGCTCCTCGGCGTGCGGGCTCTTCTTCGCCACGTAGGTCACGAGCCAGTCGTGCACCTTGGGCGTGCGTGCCTCGCGCACCATGACGTCCAGCTCGTCACGTTCGAACGCCGTCGGGCGGCAGACGAGGACCGCCAGCAGTCTCGCCGCGGTGTCGCCCGTCGCCCAGAGCCGGCGTGCGAGTTCCTGCTGCGTCTTCAGTCGCTTCGCGAGCGCGCGCAGCTTGCCGAGGTTCACGCCGTGATCATCACCGTGCCTCTCGTTCACCGCGCGTACCTTCGGGTCCTCGAGGCCGGCCAGCTCGGCCATCACCTCGGCCACCCCAACCTCCTGTCCCGCACACCCGGGCTTCACCCTACGACGGGCGTCGTACCGGAGTCCGGCGGCCGCGCCCCGTTCTCCGTCGGGAAGCGGCCCGCCGCGCGCGTGGCGCGAAGGCGTGGAAGGCGATCGGGCCCCCGGCCCGTCACGCCCGCCCCTCCTGCCCCGTCTTTCGCGGCTGAAACGGTCTCCCTGGACGAAGTGGCGACGATTACAAGGGCAGTTCTGGCCCAATCCAAGGAGTTATGTTCTCGTTATAATTGCTTGGTCTGGAGGGATATGACAGGAGAAATCCCGATATCTCCGGGCGGTGGTCCGTGCGCATACAAGGTTTCGGCGTGCCCCGCCATTTATCACGCGTCGTCGCCGCATGGAACCCTCCAGCCCCATGCAATTTGGGCCCGTGCTGGGTAACTTCCCTCCGCATGACCACTGCACTTGCAGACCTGGCCCGCAGCAGAAGCGGCTTCCTGGAGCTTCCCGGGGAGTTGCGTCTCGACCGCCCGGACGTGGGAGATGGAGCCTCCCTCTGGCGTATCGCTCGTGACTCCGAAGCACTGGACCTGAACTCGCCGTACAGCTACCTCCTCTGGTGCCGTGATTTCGCCGCCACCTCCGCGGTGGCCCGCGACACGAGCGGACGGCCCGTCGGGTTCGTCAGCGGATACCGGCGACCCGAGGCCCCCGGCACCCTGTTCATCTGGCAGGTCGCCGTCGACAAGGCCCTGCGCGGGCAGGGAGTGGCCGCCGCGCTGCTCGACGGGCTGTCCGCCCGTGAGGCGCAGCGGCGCGGGAACCTGCGCTGCCTGGAGACGACCATCGAGCCGGGCAACACCGCCTCGGAGCGGCTGTTCACCTCGTACGCCGACCGCCACGGCGCTTCGCTCACCCGCGAAGTGCTCTTCGAGCCCGGCCGCTTCCCCGAGAGCGACGCGCACGCCGCCGAAGTGCTCCACCGCATCACGCTGCCGCCGGGCTTCTGACCCGGGGCCGGCGGGCCCCTCCTGCCGGTTCACCGCACCCCCCCCGCGTGGCGGTCCCGCAGAGCGCGGAGCCACGCCGCACCACGTTTGGAGAGCGCATTGACCATCACAGAGCCGCTTCTGAGTGTCTTCGAGACGGTGGAGTCGGAGGTCCGCAGCTACTGCCGGGCCTGGCCGACCGTCTTCGAGAAGGCGAGCGGCAGCCGGCTGCGCGACGAGCGGGGACGCGACTACCTCGACTTCTTCGCCGGCGCCGGTTCGCTCAACTACGGCCACAACAACCCCGTCCTGAAGCGCGCCCTCCTCGACTACATCGAACAGGACGGCATCACCCACGCCCTGGACATGTCGACGACCGCCAAGCGGGACTTCCTGGAGGCCTTCCAGTCCGCGATCCTCGCCCCGCGCGGCCTGCCGTACAAGGTCATGTTCCCCGGCCCGACCGGCACCAACGCCGTCGAGGCGGCGCTGAAGCTCGCCCGGAAGGTCAAGGGGCGCGAAGCGGTCGTCTCCTTCACCAACGCCTTCCACGGCATGTCCCTCGGCTCGCTCGCCGTGACCGGCAACGCCTTCAAACGGGCCGGTGCGGGCATCCCCCTGGTGCACACCACGCCCATGCCCTTCGACAACTACCTCGGCGGCCGGGTACCGGACTTCCTCTGGTTCGAACGGCTCCTGGAGGACCAGGGGTCCGGCCTGAACCAGCCCGCCGCCGTGATCGTGGAAACGGTGCAGGGGGAGGGCGGCGTGAACGTCGCCCGCCCCGAATGGCTGCAGCAGCTGGCGGACCTGTGCCGGCGCCGGGACATGCTCCTCATCGTCGACGACGTCCAGATGGGCTGCGGCCGCACCGGCAGCTTCTTCTCCTTCGAGGACGCGGGCATCACCCCGGACATCGTGACGGTGTCCAAGTCCATCAGCGGCTACGGGCTGCCCATGGCGCTCTGCCTGTTCAAGCCGGAACTGGACGTCTGGGAGCCCGGCGAGCACAACGGCACCTTCCGCGGCAACAACCCGGCCTTCGTCACGGCCACCGCCGCCCTGGACACCTACTGGCGCGACGGCGTCCTGCGCCAGCACACCCTCGCCCACGGCGATCGGATCGACGCCGCCCTGCGCGAACTCTGCTCCGACCCGGGCCTGGGCGCGAGCCACCGGGGCAAGGGCATGGTCTGGGGCATCGAGTTCCAGGACAGGGACCGGGCGGGCGAGGTGTGCGGGAAGGCCTTCGAACACGGCCTCCTCGTCGAGACCTCGGGCCCCGAGAGCGAGGTGGTGAAGCTGCTGCCGCCCCTCACCCTGTCGTCCGCGGAGCTGGACGAGGGCCTGGAAATCCTGACGCGCTCGGTCCGCGAGACGGCCTGACGGACCGCAGCACCAGAGGAAGGGCAGACCAGAGTGATCGTCCGTTCGTTCAAGGACATCGAGGGCACCGAGCGGCACGTGAAGGCCGCCTCCGGAACCTGGGAGAGCAAGCGCATCGTCCTCGCACGGGAACGCGTCGGCTTCTCCCTGCACGAGACCGTGCTCTACGCCGGGACGGTGACGTCGATGTGGTACGCGAACCACGTCGAGGCCGTCGTGTGCACGGAAGGCGACGCGGAACTCACCGACGAGGAGACGGGCGAGAAGTACCGCATCACCCCCGGGACCATGTACCTGCTCGACGGCCACGAGCGGCACACCCTGCGCGTCGAGCGGGACTTCCGCTGCCTGTGCGTCTTCAACCCGCCCGTCACCGGGCGGGAGGACCACGACGCGAACGGCGTGTACCCGCTGCTCACCGAGCCGGACCACGCCTGACGCACATCGGCGGACGGCATCGACACGGATGACGAGAGGAGAGGCAGGCAACACCATGAGCACCACAACCGAGCGCATCGCGGACGTCTACCCGACCAGGGGCACGGAGGAGGCCCTGATCGGACGCAAGGACCCCGTCGTCTGGTCCGAGCCCGGAACGCCGGGGCCCCTGTGGAGGCGTGAGCTGGAGGGGTTCGAGCAGAACGGCTTCCACCCGGTGGAGCAGCTCATCACGCCCGAAGAGGTGGACCTCTACCGCAGCGAGCTGGACCGGCTGATCGCCGACCCCGCGATACGGGCCGACGAGCGCTCGATCGTCGAGCGGAGCTCGCAGGAAGTGCGCTCCGTCTTCGAAGTGCACCGCATCAGCGAGGTCTTCGCCCGGCTCGCGGCGGACCCCCGCATCGTGGGGACCGCGCGGCAGATCCTCGGTTCGGACGTCTACGTGCACCAGTCCCGCATCAACGTGAAGCCCGGCTTCGGCGCCCGCGGGTTCTACTGGCACTCCGACTTCGAGACCTGGCACGCGGAGGACGGACTGCCGCGCATGAGGACCGTCTCGGTGTCCATCGCGCTCACCCCGAACCACCCCACCAACGGCGGGCTCATGATCATGCCCGGCTCGCACCGGACCTTCCTGGGATGCGCGGGCGAGACGCCGAAGGACAACTACAAGAAGTCCCTGCAGATGCAGGACGCGGGCACGCCCTCGAACGAGGCCCTCGCGAAGTTCGCGGAGGCCTGCGGGATCCGGCTGTTCACGGGTCAGGCCGGCTCGGCCACGTGGTTCGACTGCAACGCGATGCACGGCTCCGGGGACAACATCACGCCCTACCCGCGCAGCAACGTCTTCTTCGTGTTCAACAGCGTCGAAAACGCCCCGGTGGAGCCTTTCGCGGCCCCCGTCCGCCGCCCCGGTTTCATCGCGGCGCGGGACGTGACAGCCGTGCGCTGACACGCTGCTCGCCCGTACCTCGCCCGGTGGGGCCCGGCGGGGAGCACGGCCTGGGCGAGCCGTGCTCCCGGCGCCGGTCCGGTGCCCGCCGCGTCGGTCCGATGCCCACCCCGCACCGCGCCGCGCTCAGCGGGTGAGCGCGGTCGCCAGGGAGGGGTAGTCGAGGACCAAACCGCGGTCGTCGAATTCGACGTCGCTCTGGAAATCCCCGGACCGGTAGCGGATCCGGGCCCCGTGCTCGGCGCGGGCCAGATGGGTGTACGTCTGCCGGTTCGCACTGACCGTCAGGTCGGGGACCGAGACCCACGCCATCGTGAAGTCCAGAGGGCCGGGGCCCGGTTCGCGGTGCAGAGAGTGCCGGAGCACGGGCATGGTGTTGGTGAGCGGGCACAGGCCCAGGTCGCAGTCGAGTGCTCCGGCCAGGTCGGGACGGTCCATACCGTTCACGGTCCAACCGCCCTGCCCGTCGTGCCGCAGGTCCAGGGATCCGGTCGACGCGGCCGTCTCGACGGTGACCGCCAGACGCGTGGTCACGTAGCCGCGGGTCGTTTCCAGCTCGTAGGAGACCCAGTACGGCTCGGGGAGCAGGGCGACGGCGCGTCCGCGGGCGGAGAAGGAGTCGGGCGCGAAGTCGACCCAGGCGGTGGAGTAGCCCCTGACGGGGAGGATCTCCCAGGTCCGGGCGGTGGATGGAGTGCTCATGGCCCGAGCGTAGGTGTGACGGAGCCGGACTCCGGGCCAATGGCGTGTGCGTGGGCCCGGCGTGTGTCGCCCGCTGCGCCCGAGGCCACGCGAGGAGGGGTCGCGTGGCCTGTGGCACGGCGGTGACGGGTCACACGTCCGCCGACACCTTCTCCTCCGTGGTGTCGGAGACGGGTACGGACTGAGGTGTGGCCGCGTCCGCGGGCTCGGCGGCCGCGGCCGGGGCCACGGTGTACATCACCGAGCCCTGCCGGTGCTCCTTCTCGACCGACCCCTTCTTGACCAGGGTCTCGAGGGTGTTGCGCACCACCTGGGTGGAGGCCGATCGGGCGGGGTGGGCCTGGGCCAGTTCCGTGGCGACCTCGTTGACCATGCGGGGCTCGCCCGCGCTGACGAGGAGGGCCAGGACGAGCTCACGCAGGGGCTGCTCCGGGGTCTTGCCCACCGCCGGGGCCGGGGCCTTGCTCACGGCCGGCTCTGCGGCCTTGCCCACCGCCGGCTTGGCCGTCTTGCGTGCCGCTGCTGTGGAGGGCTTGCGCGCGGTGGGCGTCTTGGTGGTGACCCGGGCGGAGGGGCCGCCGGAGGCACCCTTGGCCCGCGTCGCCGCCTTCTTGGCGCGTGCCGTACCTCCGGTCGCAGCCCCGGTCGCCTTCCGCGCCTGCCGCGGCTTGGGAACACTCCCGGTCCCGGCCCCAGCAGACTCGGCGGATGCGGGTGCGGACGCGGGTGGTACGGCGACGGTGTCTTCGGCCCGGGACGGGGCCGGGGCCGCGGTGGAGTCCGCCGCAGCCTCGGGCAGCGTGCCCTGGATTCCGCGCAGCCAGTTCTCGTCCTCCTTCAACTGCTTCAGACGAAGCTCGAGTTCCGCGATTTGCGCGGAAACCACCTCCTGCTCTTTGCGGTTGGTCTCGAGATCGGCGGCGAACCGCTGCGCGTACAGGTTGTGGATCGGTGTGGTGTCGGGCTCGTTGGCCATCGCGGCTCACTCTCCTCATACCTCACGGTGTTGCTGAGGGATGCTACTCACCCGCAGGTGGGTGTAGTTCGCCCTTCCGGCACTTTTCCCACCATTCGATTCTCCCGGAGCCGGGATTCCCTTGCGCGGAAGGCTCCGGTGGGTGGGTCGAGGGAGGGCGTCAGGACGACATGATGAAGTCCAGGGCGTAGCCGGAGGCAGTGGTCCAGTAGGTGACGCGGGCACCGTCGTCGGCCCACACCACGTCGACGCCGGGCAGGGCGACCTTGATCGACTCGGGCTCCCGGTCGCCCAGCTTGGGGCCTTGGAGCGTGACGACGAGGGAGTACGCCGGGTATTCATCGCGGTGACCGCCGCGAACGAGCAGTGCGGCGTGCGCCTTCTCGCCGGGAGCGAGGGTGGCGAGCGCCTTCGGGTCGCTGTCCTTGATCACGGGGACCGGGGCCTGGGCATCCGTGCCGACCAGTACGGAGGGGTAGTGGTGGACGGTGCACTTCTTGCCGCTGATGTTGGTGAGGGTGAGGAGGAGGTGCTTGACGGTCGCGCCCTTCTCGTCCTCGTTCGTGGCGGAGACCGAGACGCCGGCTGCGGTGCAGGGGGCGATGGCGCCGTCACCGTTGCCGCCGCCGTTGCCGCCGGTCTTGCTCGCCCCAGCGCTGGGCTTCGCCGAACCCGTCGTGCCGGGCACGGGCGAAGCCGACCCACCCGGCTTCGCGGAAGCGGACCCACCCGGCTTCGCCGAGCTCGTCGGTTCCGAGGGCTTGGGCGAGGCCGAACCATCGGCCGTGCCCGACTCGCACGCGGTGGACGCGAGCAGCACGGCGACCGCTGCCGTCCCGAGGGCGGAGACCTTCCGGCGCCGGCGCCGGCTCGGGTTCCTCCGGCTTTCGCGAGCAGCAGCGTGCATGGTGATTCCCCCGTTGTCGTGCCTGCGCGGTGGCTCTCGAACCAGCCGCGGTCCGCCGCCGCGACCGATGGATCTGACGCATCGAAAGATACGGCCGAACCCTCCGTACGCGCGGCCACCCAGAGGTGTATCCGCCCCGCTCACCGGGGGTGTACGACGGCCTACACCCCGGGGTGTACGCACCCTGCGGGCCGGCGGCAGGACACCGCCCGAGGGGGCATACGACGACAGTGGTGGCGGCCGCAACGCTGTACCGCCTGCGCGAGGGCGGATATCCCGGACACCCCACTACGCTGGCGCAATGAGCCCCCACCACGACGATCCCGGAGGCCGCGGCAGCGCTGCGGACGACGTGGGCCTGAGTACGGGAGCCGTGGCCAGGCGGCTCGGGGTCTCCGCGACGACGCTGCGCTCCTGGGAGCGCAGGTACGGGATCGGGCCGGCGGAGCGGGAACACGGAAGGCACCGCAGGTGGCTGCCTGCGGACATCACCCGGCTCGAGCTGATGTGCTCCCTGACGGCGCAGGGCATTGCGCCCGCGGAGGCGGCCCGGGCCGCGTTGAGGCGTTCGTCCGCCGGCCTGCAGCAGCGGGCGGCGCCGGCCCCCGTCGGCAGCGGTGTCCGTCCGCGCACGCCCGGGGGCCGCGACGCGCTGCCCCTGGGAGCCGTACGGCAGGAGTGCCGTGGCCTGGCGCGTGCGGCGGTGAGACTCGACGCCCCGGCCGTCGGCGAGCTCCTCGAGCATGCCCTCGACACCTACGGCAGCGTCGTCGCCTGGGAGGAGATCATCGCTCCGGCGCTGCACGCCGTGGGCCGCAAATGGGCGTCCTCGGGGGAGCGTTACGTGGAGGTGGAGCACCTCTTGTCGTGGCACGTGTCCTCGGCGCTGCGGAGCGGACGGCAGTCCGGGGAAACCGCGGGAACGGCGCCCGTGTTGCTCGCCTGCGTGCCGGGGGAGCAGCACAGTCTTCCCCTCGAAGCCCTGGACGCGGCTCTGCGGGAGGCCGGCGTGCCGCGGCGGATGTTCGGCCCCGCGCTGCCGGTGGACGCGCTGCTCGAAGCGGTACGCAGAGTGGGCCCCTCGGCCGTCGTCCTCTGGGCGCAGGCCAGGCCCGCCGGTGTGGACCTCGGCCGTGTCGTCGATGCCGTCGCCGGTGTGGCGTGGGGAGTCAAAGGGGCTCGGTCGCACCCGCAGGTCCTGGTGGGCGGACCGGGCTGGGCGGGCGTGCCCGAGGCAGGGTCCCGGCTCCTCACCGGACTCGGCTCGGGCCTGGACGTGATCTGCGGGATCGTGGGCCTGCCCCGGGCCGTGGGCCTGTCCCGGGCCGTGAGCCCGCCCCCGGCGGCGTCGACGACGCCCGGCATGCGCTGACGCGTCAGTACTCCCGGGAGCCGCCGCGGCCGCTCAGTGTCCCGCGCAACGACCGCAGCCCCCTGCGCATGTGGCTCTTGACCGTGCCCAGCGGCATACCGGTCCGCTCGGCGATCCGTACCTGGGTCAGGCCGCCGTAGAAGGCCAGGCACAGGACCTCGCGCTGGCGCACGGGCAGGTCCGCCAGGGCGTGCAGGACGAGGACCCGGTCCAGGGCCGCCTCGGGGCTGCCGCCCGGGGCCGTGTCCGGTTCGCCATCGGCCTCCCGGAGGTCGGTGCGCACCGATGTCGTGACCCGGCTGCGCACGGTCAGCGCATCCATGGCCTTGTGCCGCGCGATGCCCGCGAGCCACGCCGCCAGATCGCCCCTCTGCGGGTCGTACCGGTGGCGGCCCCGCCAGGCGTCGAAGAACACCTGTTGGGTGATGTCCTCCGCCGTGTGCGGGTCGCCGGTGGTGCGCCAGGCCATGGTGCGCACCATGCCGCCCCAACGCCGGTAGGCGGTGGCGAAGGACTCCTCGTCGCCCGCCTTGAATCCCATGGAGAGGTCCACGAGGTCACCCGCGGCGTCCGGGGGATGCGCGTCGCGGGACGGTGCAGCGGTGAGCGCGGTCGTGACGGCGGTCGTGACGGTGGTCGTGACAGCAGTCGTGACGGCGGTCGAGACAGCGGCCGCGCCCGCCGTCGTGGCGGTGGCGGTCCGGACGGTAAGGGCGGTGAGGGCGAGAACCACGATGACGGCTCCTCGTGCCGGGACTCCCGTGGACGGGCACCCGCCGACCGAGGACGACGCGTGCCGCCCCGGGAGAAGGGGAAGCGGCCTGACGCTGCAGCCCGACGAGCGTGGCTCGGGCCCCGGAACCGCCGCAACTCGCACCGGTTGTGCATTGATTTACACGACGCGACATGGCACTAGGCGAAATGGGGGTCGGTGCATCCGGTCGGGGCCTGCGCGGGGAAGGCACCACAGACCGGTTCGTCGGACGTGCCGGTCCGAGTGGAGGCGTCCATGTCCGCACGCAACGACGAAACCCGCCCGGTGAACGGGCGGCAGCCTCGGCCCGGTCCGCTGTTCTGCCTGGTCACCGGCGCCGGGGGGTACATCGGGGGCCGCCTGGTGCCCGAGTTGCTGGACGCGGGCCACCGCGTCCGGTGCATGGCCAGGTCCCCCGACCGGTTGCGTGACCACGCCTGGGCCGACCGGGTGGAGGTGGTCCGGGGAGACGTCACCGACGCCGCGTCGACCGCCGACGCCCTCCGGGGGGTCGACGTCGCCTACTACCTCGTGCACTCGCTGAACGCCGGACGTTCCTTCGAGGAGCGGGACCGCGCGGCCGCCCGTACGTTCGCCGAGGAGGCCCGCGCGGCGGGCGTACGCCGCATCGTGTACCTGGGCGGACTCGTCCCCACCGGGGTACCGGCCCGCCGCCTCTCCCCGCACCTGCGTTCGCGCGCCGAAGTCGGCGAGATCTTCCTGACGGGCGAGGTCCCGGCAACGGTGCTCCGCGCGGCCGTCGTCATCGGCTCCGGTTCCGCCTCGTTCGAGATGCTGCGCTACCTGACGGAGCGCCTCCCGGTCATGGTCACCCCGAGCTGGGTGGGCACCCGGGTGCAGCCGATCGCCGTCCGCGACGTCCTGCGCTACCTCGTGGGCAGCGCGACCATGCCCCCCGACGTGAACCGGGCCTTCGACATCGGCGGCCCGGACGTCCTGACGTACGAGGAGATGATGCGGCGCTACGCCGCCGTGGCGGGTCTGCCCCACCGGCTGATCCTGCGGGCCCCCATGCTCACTCCGCGCCTGTCCAGCCACTGGATCGGCCTGGTCACCCCCGTCCCGCGCGGCCTGGCCCGGCCGCTCGCCGAATCCCTGCGCCACGAGGTGGTCTGCGACGAGCACGACGTGGCCCGGTACGTACCCGACCCGCCCGGCACGCCCGTCCCCTTCGACCGGGCCCTCGCCCTGGCCCTCCAGCGGGTGCGCGAGGCCAAGGTGAGCACCCGCTGGTCCAACGCCTCCCTGCCGGGCGCGCCGAGCGATCCACTGCCCACCGACCCGGACTGGGCGGGCGGCAGCCTCTACACCGACCACCGCACGCGGGACACCGACGCCTCCCCGCGCGCCCTGTGGCAGATCATCGAGGGAGTCGGCGGCGACAACGGCTGGTACTCCTTCCCGCTGGCCTGGGCGGTCCGGGGCTGGCTCGACCGGCTCGTCGGCGGAGCCGGCATCCGGCGCGGCCGCCGCGACGCCTCCCGGCTGCGGGTGGGCGACTCGCTGGACTTCTGGCGGGTCGAGGAGATCGAGCCGGGCCGGCTGCTGCGACTGCGCGCGGAGATGCGGCTGCCGGGGCTGGCCTGGCTGGAGATGTACGCCGACCCGCGTCCCGGAGCCGCCGGGCCGGGCGGCGCGTCCTACCGGCAGCGTGCGCTCTTCCACCCCCACGGGCTGCTCGGCCACCTCTACTGGTGGAGCGTGGCCCCCTTCCACGCCGTGGTCTTCGGCGGCATGGCGCGCAACATCACCCGCGCCGCCGAACGCCTCGAGACCGCTGCCGGACCGGGGGACGGGTAGGCCGGCGCATCCGGGAACCCGCCCGCCGACGAAGACCTTCACAGCCGGCAGTCGTCCTACCGATGCGGAGTGCGCCCTCATGACCGTCGCCATCGTCCTCTACACCTCCGACCTGCGCGTGCACGATCACCCGCCGCTGCGCGCCGCCCTGTCGTCCGCGGAGGAGGTGGTGCCGCTGTTCGTCCGCGATGCCCGCATCGAGGCGGCCGGTTTCGACGCGCCCAACCGGCAGGCGTTCCTCGCCGACTGCCTCGCCGACCTCGACGCCGGGCTCCGCGCCCGCGGCGGCCGGCTCGTCCTGCGCTCCGGGGACCCCGTGGCGGAGGTGGCGGCGGTGGCGCACGAGACCGATGCCGACGAGGTCCACATGGCCGCAGGCGCCAGCGGGTACGCCCATGCCCGCGAGGGGCGCCTGAGGGACGCCCTGGAGCGGGAGGGCCGCCGGCTGTACGTGCACGACACGGTCGTCACCGCCCTCGCCCCCGGCGCGGTGACCCCGGCCGGCTCCGACCACTTCGCCGTCTTCACGCCGTACTTCCGGCGCTGGGCCGGGCTCCCGCTGCGGGACGTGGCCACCGCACCGCGCAGTGTGCCCGTCCCCGCGGGGATCGCCTCGCAGGCGCTGCCCGCACGCTCCGCCGTACAGGGCGTCTCGGCCCACCTGGCCCGGGGCGGCGAGTCGCAGGGGCGGGCGCTCCTCGCCCGCTGGCTGAGCGACGGCGTCAAGCAGTACGCCGAGACCCATGACGACCTGGCCGGCGACGCGACGTCGCGGCTCTCCCCGCACCTGCACTTCGGCACCGTCTCCGCCGTCGAGATCGTCCGGCGCGCCCGGCAGCGCGGTGGCCTAGGAGCGGAGGCCTTCGTACGCCAGATCTGCTGGCGGGACTTCCACTACCAGGTGCTCGCCGCCCGACCCGACAGCGCCGCCGCGGACTACCGGCCCCGCCACGACCGCTGGCGTACCGAGCGGGACGCCGGGGAGGAGATCCAGGCGTGGCGCGAGGGCCGCACCGGCTATCCGGTCATCGACGCGGCCATGCGCCAGCTGAGCGGTGAGGGCTGGATGCACAACCGGGCGAGGCTGCTGACCGCGAGTTTCCTGACCAAGACGCTGTACGTGGACTGGCGCATCGGCGCACGGCACTTCCTCGACCTGCTAGTCGACGGAGACATCGCCAACAACCAGCTCAACTGGCAGTGGGTCGCGGGCACGGGCACGGACACCCGGCCCAACAGGGTCCTCAACCCGCTGCGGCAGGCCCGCCGCTTCGACCCGGACGGGACCTACGTGCACCGCTGGGTTCCCGAACTGGCCGGCCTCGCCTTCCCGTACGTCCACCAGCCGTGGACGCTCCCGAACCACGACCGCGCCGCGATCGACTACCCCGACCCCGTCGTGGACCTCGCCGACGCGCTCGGCCGGTTCCGCCACGGCCGGGGCATCGACTGAGCCACCGGGCTCGTCCGCATGCGCCCCCGACTTCGGCACGCCGTCGCACGGCAGGGGCAATTCGCACTACCTTCGCCAAGCGGCCGCGGCCTTTACGAAGCCTCCCCGCGCAGGACCACTCCATGGCGGGTGCGCAGGCGGTGGATCTCCCACCAGGACAGGGCCGTCACCGAGACCGGGCCGCCGACCAGGGCGCAGATCTGCACCAGCGGCGGGCCGGGCGGTAATCCGGCCATCGCCAGGCCGAGGGCGGCGGACTCCCACACCAGAACGCCGGTGAGCAGCGCGGGGAGCGCCGGATGCACCCCGGCGGTGTTGAAGCTGCGGATGGCCGGGCCGGCGGAGAACCCGACGAAGCACAGCATCCAGATCACGGGGGAGAACACCACGACGAACACGATGGAGTTCAGGAAGAGCCACTTTTCCTCGACCGCGTTCACGAAGTGAGCGACCACCCCGCCCGCCGCCATACCGAGCAGCGGCACGAGCGTGAACGCGCCGAAATACCGCACCGCGGACCGCACCGACGTGCGCAGGCGCGGTCGCAGGTCCAGTCGCACGGCGGACGACGCCCCGCGATGGAGCACTGCGACCGCGAGGGGGGGCGCTGAGGAGGAGGAGCCAAGGGGTGATCGCCAGCCGCGTCATGAACTGGAAGTACGTGCGCGCCCAGTCGGCCGGCTCGCTGTAGACGACCAGGATCAGGAACGACGCGACGGCGGCGGTCCAGGCCCGCGCCGTCTGTACGCGCACCACCGGGCGGTCTTCGATCCCGCGGTGATCCGGCTCGGGGAAGATCTGCCGCGCCTTGCGGCGGGCCGTGGCGACCATCGGGTAGAGCATCAGCAACGGCACGCTCAGCGGCCAGTTGCAGGGGAAGAGCAGCAGGGCCCACACACACCCGTGGACCTGCCGACGGTTGCCCCGCAGCACTTGCCCCAGGCTCGGCCATTCGTCGTCGTGGAACCGCTGCCACAGGGAGTCGTTCGGCTGCGGCGGGTAGAGGTAGGGAGGGTACGGCCCGTACGGCGGCGCACCCTGCTGCGAGGGCACGTACGGGTGCGGGACCGGGGCCCGCGGGTGCGGCGGGGGAGGTGGATACGGTCCGCCGTTCGGCGGCCACGGCTCCTGGTGCGGCTGGGGTCCCCCGAAGCTCACGCTGCTGATCCTTCCTCCACCTACGCGTGCTGACCTACCCCAGTCAACTGGCAGCCCCACCCCAGGACATGGTTTTTCGCGAACTCGCCCGAGGGCGTCCGGAAACCCCCTGCGACGGGGAGGAAAATCGCTGTCCGGCTCCCGGACACAGCACAATGCGACGTCGTCGGGGGAGCAGGACGCAGCGGGCAGGAGGACACAGCGGGGCCATCGGGGGCCCCGCCCTCGGTCACATGTGCGGCATGCCGTAGTACTTGGCGAACTGCTCGAGGTACGGGGGGTCGCGGGGCTGCTTCTCCCGCTCGAATTCGGGGGCGTCCTTGATCTGGTCCTTTGTACGGTTGACGAAGACCGTGCCGTCCGCGCGGTCGATGCGCTGGATGGTGCTGGCGGGGAGCAGGACGTGCTTGCCGAAGACCCACATCCCCGTGTCGACGACGAGGTAACCGGCTCCGGCCTCGTCCGTGTGCTCGTCGACCTTTCCGATGCTCCCGTCGGTCGCCTCGACCTTGAAGCCGACCAGGTCGGTTCCCGTCTCGTAGCCGGACTCCGCGCGGTACCCCCAGATGTCTCCGTTCGACATGGCAGCCTCCTCGCTCCGTGCTGCTGCCCGCTCACCGCGCGGGCTTCAGCCCCTGCCTGCGCCTACCCTCCCCGGGGCCCCACACGCACGGCCCCGCACTGGTGGCTAGGCGGGGGCGGAACCGGTGGGACCGGCGATGCCGAACAGTGCGCCCTCGGGGTCCCGCAGGGTGACCTCGTGGGGCGACGGACCGGAACCCGGGACGGTGACGGTGCTGCCGCCCAGCCCGGTGGCCGCCTTCACCGCGACGTCCAGGTCGGGCACCCGGAAGTGGACGTGCCAGCGAGGCCTGAGGTGCGGATCGGGGGCCTCCGAGAGCGTCCCGCCGTGCAGGCGGGCCACCGTCCGGCCCGCGTGGCGGAGCAGGATCCGCTGGTCCTCCTCCACGTAGGCGACCTCGCAGCAGCCCGTCTGGCCACATGCCCATTCCAGGACCTCGCCGTAGAAGATGGCGGCGTCGAAGGCGTTCCGCGTGCGCAGCTCGAGCCACGCCGGGGCGGCCTCCCCGCCCATACCCCAGTCGGGGATGACCTCGCCCTGCCAGATCCCGAAGACCGCCCCGTCGCGGTCGGAGGCGAGCGCCGCCCGCCCGGTGCCGAAGGACAGGGGGCCGACGGCGACGGTTCCGCTGCGCTCGCGGATGCGTGCCGCGGTGATGTCGGCATCGTCCACGGCGAAATACGGGGTCCACACGACGGGGATGGTCAGCGTCGGGGGCAGGACGCCGATACCGGCCACCGGAACGCCGTCGCTGAAGGCGACCGAGAAACCCTCTCCGAGGCGGGCGGGCCCGAAGTCCCAGCCGAGGACCGCGCCGTAGAACTTCTGTGCCGCGCTGAGGTCGCGGGCCATCAGACTGGCCCAGCAGGGTGCGCCGAATGCTTCGTGACTCGATGTCGACACGACTGTCAACCCCATCCGCTGGTGCGCCCCCCGGGAGCCCCTCCCACGGTACTCGGAAGGCGCCCCCGGAGGCGGTCGTACGTGCGTGGGCGCAGTCGGTCAGGTACGGAGAAGGCTGTTGCAGCCGTCGAGGACGTCGGCGCCCTCGTCGTTGAACCAGTGGCCGCCCTCCGCCAGGTACCGGAAGGCGTGCGTGCCCTCGCCCGGCAAGGCGACGGTGACCGCCCGCATGCCGTCCTTGCGGGGCCGCAGCTCGTGGACGCCCGGCTGCCAGTCGTTGAAATCGCCGACGACGCTGACCGGTCCGGGCGGGGAGTCCGAGGGGAGGACGAAGGTGATCTCCGTGTGGTCCTTGCCGCTCTTGCGGCGCTTGCGTTCGAGCACGGGAAGGCTCCTGCCGGGTCGGGAACGTCGGCCACATCCTCGTACCGGGACCGGGCGGGTCGCGCGGCGACACGTGCGCAAGGCACCCGGGCGGCGGAGCGCGCACGGGATCCCAGACGCGCGGGGCGGCGGCGATTCGGCCCGATGAGACCGGGCAGGAGGGGGAACGTGAGAGCCATCCGCGAGACACCGGATTTCACCATGACGAGGAACCCCTACAGACACACGGGCGCATACGAGCAGAGGGGGTCGCCGACCCATCCGCTCCCGTCGGAGCCGGGTCCGGTACCTCCCACCCACCCGTACCCCGGCGATCCCCACACTCCGAGGCCGATCCCGAGGCCCGTCCCCGGACCGGATCCGGAGCCCGATCCCGCGCCGCCCCCTCCGCCCCGGTAGGGCGGCCGGCACACCCACGTTTCCGACGGCAGAGAGCAGCCATGGGTACTCCTCCCAACGATCCCGTTCCTCCCAGCCCCACCCCGGCGCCGGGGCCCGGGCCCGGTCCGCAGCCCGGCCCGGTACCAGGGCCCATTCCGCCGCCGGGCGGCCCGGACCCCGTGCCTCCGGCCCCGCCGCAACCAGAACCCGATCCGCAGCCGGAGCCCGCACCGCGGCCCGATCCGCATCCGCAGCCGGGCCCGTTGCCCGGACCCGTCCCGGCACCGGAGCCGATCACGTGAGCGTGAGCGCAGAGGCGCGGCGGGCATGACAGGACCCGGCCGAGGGACTACGGGCCCGGCCGGGTCCTGCGTGCGTGGGTGTGCGTGCGTGCGTACGTCGGGTGTGAGAGGGACGGGCTCGCACCGTCAGTCAAGACCGCTCAGACCCGCGCTCAGACCCGCTCAGGGCGTCAGAGCTCTTCGTCGCGCATGTCGACGTCCTCGCCGCCCGCGTCACGTCCTGCCCGATTGAGTTCCTCCGGGCTCTTCCCGCTGCGGTCCCCGGGGTGGACGGGGTCCTGGCCCGCGTTCCGTAGACGCTCCTGCTCCTCGCGTTCGCGCTCACGGCCCGTACGCGGCTCCGGGCGTTTGTCCTGCCTACCGCCCATGACGGCGACTCCTCTGCGACGCTGGATGATCCTTCCGGGCCACCCTGACACGGCTGGTGACGGACCGCATCCCGTGCGTCACCGAGGTGCGACAGGCGGCGCCCGGGTGGCCCTACTCCGTGAGCCGTTCGACCACCCGGCGGGCGGCCTCCTCCTCGGCGGCCGGCGGTGACAGCTCGTCCAGGGTGTCCAGGTCGGTGTCCTGTTCGAGTTCCTTCTCCCACGCGGCGGCGAGCCGCTCCTGTTCCGCGCGGTCCCGGCTTCCCACGGTCTCGCGGTGGGCCGGATCGAGAGCCGCCATGAAGCGTTCAACCACGTCCGAGGACATCCGGTACTCCTTGTGCCGCGGGGGAGGGGAAGGGTAGGGGGACGGTCGCGCGACAGCGCGCCGTGTCCCAGCATGCGAAGCCCTGCCCGACGCGGAGGCCAGGCACGGCCGGGCACTGCCCCGAATGGCTGCCCCGAATGGCGTCGCGCGGGGCCGGGCCGCGCCACCGGGAGGGCAACGCGACCTCGCGGCCTCTCAGCGTCGGCGCGGGACCCGCGGGATGCGTCCGAGGAGCAGACCGAGGACGACCATGGCCAGGCCCAGGCCGAAGTGCAGCCAGTTGTCCGCGGTGTTGACCGGGATGAAGTTGGCGTCGGTACCGCGGTCGACGAGGAGCCCGTACAGCCACAGCACCAGGTAGATCGCTCCGCCGCCGATCAGGAAGGTGCGCGCGGTGCCCGGGGTGCGCGCCATGGCGATACCGGCGAGCCCGAAGAGCAGGTGCACGATGTTGTGCAGGACCGACACCTGGAAGATGCCGAAGAGCTCGGCACCCGAGTGGTGTCCGGCGAAGGTCATCGCGTCGTAGCCGGTGGTGGGGCCGGGGATCATGCCCAGTACGCCGGTCGCCAGGAACGCCACGCCGATGATCAGAGCGGCCCACTGCACCAGGGAACCGGGAGCCGCTGCGGCACGGCTGCGGGGGGACATGGCGAGCCTCCTTCGCTCAGGACGGCTCCCGGGACGGAATCCCGGACCCCGTCCCCTCGCGACTACCCCGGATTCCGATCGCCACTCCCGGCCCCAGCGCGCCCCGGCGCCCCACCGCGCCACGGCGCTCACCTCGTGCCCGCGGCGTGTCTGCGGCCTCGCGCTCCGGTCGGGCGGTACGAGTGGCGAGGGGCTCGCGGTGTGTGCCGGGACGAGACGAGAGCGGGAGTCGGTTGTGGCGATGGTCGGGCTGTTCTGGGTCACTCCGGACGCGGTGTACGTGGGTTCGCCGCCGGCCGCCGGCGGGGGCTGTGTACGGCTGAGCGCCGACGGGCTGGAAGCCTTCGACTTCGAAGGCTCCCGGATGTGGGCGTGGGAAGGACTGCGCTCCGCCGTCGTGGACGACGTCCCCACCGAGGGCCCGGCGGGCCGTGGGCCGAAGTTCATCGGGTCGTTGGTCTCGGCCGCGGTGGGGGCGTTCCTCGGAGAGGGGCCGCCGGAGATGAAGCTGCGGCTGGAGACGGAGTACGGGCCGGAGGAGGTGACGGTGTACTCGGCGGCGGCCGGAGGGTACGGCGCCGAGGAGGCGGCGCTCTCGCAGGACCTGCTCGCCCGCTTCGTGGCGGGAACCGCGGACCCGCGAGCCCTGGAGGCGTGGGGCCGTGAGCACGGCCTGGAGGGCACCCCGAAGCCGCAGGTGCGGGAGGGGCTGCTGCGCACCTGGGCGGAGGCGTGAGCCGTGTCGCACGTCCCCGGCTCGACGCACGTGCCGGTGCCGGTGCCGGTGCCGGTGCCGGTGCCAGTGCCGGTGCCAGTGCCGGGGCCAGGGTCGGTGCCGGTGACGGGGCCGCCCGGCAGTCGGCGGGCGGCCGGTGGCTGGTGTCCGAGCTCTGACGCCCGGCTGCGGAATTGTGGCTTCCGACACTGCGTCAGAGGTGTGTGCCTGCTCGACTGGTCAGATGTTGATCAACGTGATTCTCCGAGTCCTCCCTTTCTGGATCCGCGAACCCCTGCTCATCGGGGTCTGCCTCTTCTTCGGTGGCTTGTGCCTCTACTGGTTCTTCGTGGTCGGAGAGTGGCCACGAGCCGCTTTCGGCGTCGTGTTTCTCGCGCTCGCGGTCGTTCGGGCCTTCGCTCTGCGCAGCGCGTGGAGATCCCGCCCGCGAGCCGACCTGGCCCGGTAGGGCCCCGCCGGCGCGGACCCGCGGCCCCGGCTGCGGGACCGGCCGCCCTGGGGTCCTAGCGGCGGGCGCACGCCCACGCACCCATGCCCTGCAGCGCGGCAAGCCTCCTGGCCGTGGCGATCTGCTCCGATTTCGTGGCCAGGTCGGCCCGGGCGGCGAACCTGCGGCCACCCGCGGCCTTCCAGCTCGACTGGGTGAACTGCAGTCCGCCGTAGTGCCCGTTGCCGGTGTTGGCGTGCCAGTTGCCGCCGGACTCGCACCGGGCGATCGCGTCCCAGTCGACGCGAGGTCTCGGGGGCGCGGCCGCATCCGCACCGGAAGCGGCCGGTACCGCCTGACACAGGAACACCGCACACAGCAGTGCCATGACGGTGCTTCCGGTACGCCGGCCGTCCTGGAAACGAAACATCCGTGCTCCTCTGCTGGGGATTGCCGTGGTGACGCCGTCCGTGGGGGTGAGAGGGAGGGGAGGGGGTCAGTGGCGGTCGCCGTGGTGTCCGCGGCGGTCGCCGTCGTGTCGACGGTGGTCGCCGTCGTGCCCCCGGTGGTCGTGGTGTCCGCGGCTGCCCCAGGACACGCTGTCGACGACGCGTCCGCGGTCGTCGCGGAGCGTGGCGGTGTCCCGCTCGTCCCACACCTCGTGGCGGCGGTCCTGGTAGACGTCGCGGCCGGTGTCGCGGCCGTGGCCGGTGTGGACCTTGACGCTGGAGCGGCCGTCGAGCCGGAGGCCCTGGAACCGGTAGCGGTTGCCGTCGCGGTCGGTGAGGGTGAAACCGTGCAGGTCGACGGAGTGGCGGCCGGTGTTCTTCACCTCGACCCATTCCCGGTTCAGAGCGCGGTTGCCGTGGCTGCGGTTGCCGCTCTCGTGCTGGACGTCGCCGATGACGACCGAGGAGTGCCGGCCGCGGGGGCCGCGCCGGTCGTCGTCGTGGGCGGCGGCCGGGACGGCGGCCGCGCCGACCAGGGCGCCGGCGGCCAGGACCGCGGCGAGCAGCCGGCGGTTGGCGGGAGAAGCAGACATGGAGACGACTCCTTCGGAACTCGGCCCGGCCCGGCCTCGTTACGGCCGGACGGGCTCCGTGCGGTGCCCGGCGTCCTGCCGGGCAGCCACACTGTGACCCTAGCCGCCACCAAACGCCACAACTCATAGCGTGTGTTGCCGAATGCAGACATGTCGGTAACCCTCCCTTGTAGCAGGCATGCGTCAAGGCCCCGTTGACGGAGTGTGAGGCGGGGGGCCGTGACGGGTTGTGCGCCGGAGCGGCGGGTTCTTCACACCGGGCCCGAGCGTGGTGCGCCGAATGGATGCAGGGCTCTGTAACACGCGCCCCGGCCGCCGATTCGCACGCCAGTGCGCCGTTCCACTCCGTGTGCGGGGACCGCCCCGCGGTGCGCACGATGACGCGTACAGGTGCGGACGGCGCAGGCGGCGCGGTCCCCCGGGTTTCCGCGGTTAGGCTGACCGCATGACTGTGCTCGTGTACGAAGACTTCGGCACCGGACGCCACCGCGAGGCCTCCCTGATCCGGCACGCCGTGGGCAGCGTCCACGACGAGGAGCTGGTGGCCGGCCTGGCGGGCGGGATCGGCTTCATGTACTTCGTGTTCGAGTACGAGGGCCGGCTGCCCATCATGACGATCGTGGCCCAGGCCCACCCCGAGCCCTGGGTCCAGGTCGCGCTCGGCCGCCTGGGGATCCCGTACGACGCCACGCGCGCGATGAAGCCCCGCTGGGGCCGGGTCCGCGCCGCGCTCGACGAGGGACAGCCCGCCTTCTGCGTGGTCGACCGTTCCTCGCTGCCCTGGCACGAGCCCGACCCGGACGCCGAGGTGACGGGCACCGACCCGTACACCGTCGTCATCGCCGGGTACGACGGCGACGACCTGCTGATCGAGGACGGTGCGCAGACCCCGTACCGTATCGACCGCGAGGAGTTCGGGGCTGCCTGGACCGCGCACCGCAAGGGCCGCCACCAGCTGATCGTGCCCACCGGGCCGCCCGAGGGGGAGCCGGACGTGGAAGGGGCGATCGCCTCGACCGTCACGCACCTCACCGGGCCGGTTCTGGGCAACAAGTTCGACGTCAACTTCGGTTTCTCCGGGATGGAGAAGCTCGCCGCGCAGCTGCGCGACGCCACCACCAAGGCGGGCTGGGAGCGGCGGTTCGGCAGCTCGCCCGAGGCCTTCCGGGCCGGCACCGGGCGGCTGTACTCCTGCCTGGAGGAGGAGTGGACCGCTCCGGGCGCGACCCGGCCGCTGTACGCCGACTTCCTCGAGCTCGTCGGGCGCCCGGAGGCCGCCGCACTCTTCAGGGAGTCCGCCCGGCACTGGTCGGATCTGGCGGCCCTCGCCCGGGACGCCGACCCGGAGGCCGGCGCCGAGGGGCGGCGAGCGCTCTTCGACGCGTGTGCCCAGCGCGTGGACCGCTGCCTGGACCTGGAGCAGCAGGCGGTGCGGGCACTGCAGAAGTAGGCGGTCAGGGGGTGGTTCGCAGGACCGGACGAAACGCCGGCGCGGGCTGCCCGGCACGACTGGGCCCGGGGGCGGTTCCCTCTACCCGCGGGCCTCGGCCACGGCCTGGGCCAGGGCGCGTGCGCCGGGAGCGCAGCCCTCTCGCAAGGCCGCGAGTTCAGCCGCGGGCAGCCGCAGGGACGCGCCCCGCCGGCCGGCGTCCAGACGCTCGACGCCGGCGTCGAGCCAGCGGGGGAGCGGCTCGACGCCGATGAAGCCGGCCAGCCGCGTCAGCTCCTTGCGGGGCTCGTCGAGGAGGTCCTCGTAGGCGAGCGTGGTCCGTGCCGGGGCGGGCACCTCGCCGAGGTGAGCCACGCCCCGGACGATGATCTCCGACCACAGGTCCGCGAAGCCGGCCGACGGCAGCTCGCGCTCCAGCACCAGCGCGGAATCGAAGCGCTCGGCCAGCAGCTGCGACAGCTCGGGCGGCAACGACCGGACCTGGTCCTCGGTCAGCTCCTCGATGCGGGCGGCGCCGGTCCGGGCGAGGACGTCCCGCAGGAGGAAGATCAGCCGGTAGCCCGTGTGCCGGCTCATGGACAGCGCGCAGTCGGGCCCGTCCCTGAACAGGTGGACGAAGCGCGCCTGCGGGAAGGCCCTGCGCAGCAGCGGCACCCGTTCCACCGAATAGCCCGACCGCTCGACCACCGCACTGCGCCCGAACCGCGTGCCCAGCAGGGCGAACAGGGCCTCGTAGTGGCCGGCGGCGGTCCGGATCGGCCAGCCGCACACCTGCTTCTCCAGCTCGTCGAACAGACCGTCCGGGTCCTCGGTCAGGTGCGGGAGCACCATCAAGGACAGTGCGGGGATGCCGGTGGTGTCGGTCGCGAAGCGTCCGGGACGGCGGGTGTAGACGAACTCCGGCATCGGCACACCGCTGCGGATCATCCGCTCGAACAGGGGGTTGGGATCGGCGAGCAGCCGCCAGAACTCCGCTCCGCCCAGGAGGCCGGGCGGGAAGCCCCGGCTCTGCACCGACGACAGCAGCTCGTTCAGGCTGAGGACGTCCGGATGGGCGTTGAGGATGCCCGACAGGGCGGTCGACCCGGTGCGGCCCGTACCGACCACGAACGTCAGAGTACGCATGTCATCCATCTCCCAGGCCGACCGCCGTACCGATCGCCAGCAGACTTCCCCGCGCGCCCCTGTCCGACCCCTCTTCGGGCCGGGAAGGCCGTTCGTCGTGTCACCACCAGTAGGCGGGATACCTCGGCGCCGTGCGGCGCACACGGGAGGCGGCGAACCCGGTCAGGACCAGCAGAACCGTCGAACCGAGGAGCAGCGGGATGAAACGGCCGGGGGCGGGGGTCTGGAGCACGATGATCACGGCGGTGGCGACCGCCGGGGAGTGCGGAGTGCGGGCGGCCATGTTCACCGCGAGCGTGACACCGGCCGCCACGGCCGCGGCCCAGGCGCTGCTGCCGGCGGCCGCGAGAACGGCGTAGCCGACGGCGCTGCCCACCAGGTGGCCGATGACGACGCTCCGCGGCTGGGCGAGCGGCAGGGTCGGGGCGCTGTGCACCAGCGCGGCGCTGGCGGCCAGCGGGGGTATTAGCACCGGTTCGTGGATCATCGCGCCGATCGCGACGAGGCCCAGGAGGACGGCGGTCGCCGCGCCGATGCTGTGCAGGGCCGCCGCCGGGGTGGGCCGGGCCGGGGCCCGGACGGATCCCCTCGGCCACCGGCGCGGCGTCGTGCGGTCCGGTGGCATGGCGTCGGTCGGGGCAGGCGTGGGCTGAGGGCGCAGCGCCGCGTCGGTACTCATGTGCGAAATTTCCGGGATGGGCGGCCGGCAGGCCGGGGCGGGACAGGAGGGCGCCGGGGCGCGGGTGGTGCCGTGGCAGGGGTGGCCCGGGGCGGGTGTCGGCCGGGACGTCCGCAACGACCCTATCTGTCCGGTGCGCGACGGCTCATCGAGGGGTCCCGGGCAGCGCGCGGAGAGGGGTCCCGGGCAGCGCGCGGACCGGCCGCCGGCCGCCGGCTGCCCGACGACTCGACACGGTGTGCACCACCGGCGGGAAGAAGGGAGGCGGGAAGAGGGGCGGCGGGGTGGTTTGACGGCCCGGATGTGGCGGCATGTCGTTGACACCTGCGGAACGGCGTGCGACAAAGACTGCAGGGCGTGTTCGGCACCTGTCCGCACGTCTGAGCTGCGCTTCTCCTCAGGACCGGGTCAACGTACCTGCCGATGCCCTCTGCTTGTGCCGGGGCCGGCGTCGTGCGGGGCCCACCGTCTCCTGCCCGAGACTCGTCGAACAGCGGGCACACCACCGCATATGTGAACGGACAACCCTGCCTTGACCATGATTCCCGGATCCCGTGTCCCCGGGCGGACCTGGACGGTCCGCCTGACCGGCCACGGCGACCACACCGTCTCCGTCACCTGCAGCACCGAGGCGTGCCGCATGCCGCCCCGCTCCAAAGACACGGCGGCCATGCGGCGGTTCGCCGCCGAGCACGCGCGCGCCCACGGCCGGCTCGCCACCGTGCGCCCCCATGCCGCGTGTGCGTGCCGGGCCGCCGAGTGCGGCTTCCACGAGGACACCAGAGCCTCCTGTACCGGTGCTCCGCTGCTCGTCCTCATCCACAACCCGGCCGTGGGCCAGGTCTGGACCCTCGCCGAGATCTGCCAGGGCTGTGCGCCCCTGATCTCCCACACCGCCGTCCTCGGCCGTGCCCAGCGGCCGACGGCTGCCCCGGCCTCCGCGGCGCCGACTGCCGCTTCGCCCGTCCCCGGCGCACCGGAGCCGACGCGCGTGGCCGTGGCAGGCGGTTTTTCCTCCCCCGAAGCTGCTCCCGAAGTCGTCTCGCGCCGCCGTCCGCACCGAGGCGGTCCTCGACGCGCGCGCTGAAGTGCGCCCCCACGGTGGGGGAGTGCCGGGCCGCTGCCGTCGGATCCGTTGCCCGGGGGCGGCGGTATGAGCGCCGTCGTCGGGGGTTCGCCGGGCGCGGTCCCGGGTTCCCCGGCCGGGGAGGAGCCGGGAACCCGGGGCCGGCCTGGTTCCGTACGGATCCGGGCGGCAGCCCGTCGTGCGGGCGGGCCGGCCGGCCGCGGCGCCGGGGGAAGGCGGCCATGCGGCTGAGGCCCGCTCCGGAAGTTCGCGGCCCGTGGGCGGCACTTCCGGCATCCACGCGTCTAACCCGGTCGTCCTCCTTCAAACGTCCTTCCCGCGCGTTCTTCTGAGAAAGCGTCAAGAAAGGGCGGTGTCCTGGCGCGTCGCGGTCCGTCCCGCGGTTGCGCGCCGCCCGGAACATCCGTTTCCGACCGGCTCTCGGGTCGTTCTCCGGCGGTAATGCAGCGTGGCTCCGTCCTGAGGGAGCACAGTCTCGCGCAGCCCCTTGTACTGCTGCCCCTCTCAGGTACCCCGGCCGGCACCCCGGTGGCCGCCCCACGTGGTCGCCGGGCGTCCGAACGCCCTCCCGCGCTTCCCGACACGCAGGCAGACCCTGACTCACGGAGACGGACCGTATGGACACGCATCAGACCACGTCACTCCTCCTCGGCCTCGCCGCCATCGTGATCCTGGCACGCGTATGCGGCGCGCTGGCCCGGCGCCTCGGCCAGCCCGCGGTCATCGGCGAGGTCCTCGCCGGCCTGGCCCTGGGACCGACCCTGTTCCACGGGGCGGTCTCCGACGCCCTCTTCCCCGGATCCATCCGGCCGCTGCTGAGCGCCCTGGCCGCGGTCGGCGTCGCGGTCTTCATGTTCATCATCGGTCTGGAATGGGACGCCAAGCTGATTCGCGGCAGTGGCAGCCTGGCGACCACCGTCTCCTTCAGCTCCATCCTGGTGCCCTTCGGCCTCGGCATGGTCCTGGCGCTCTACCTGATGGACGAGTACGGGACCGGCGACCAGACCGCGTTCATGCTGTTCATGGGCATCGCCATGTCGATCACGGCGTTCCCCGTGCTGGCCCGCATCCTCACCGACCGGAACATGACCCGTACCCCCCTGGGCATGGTGGCCCTGGCCTGCGCCTCCATCGACGACGTCCTCGCCTGGACGGTGCTCGCCGGCGTGGTCGCCGTGAGCGGCGCGGCCGGCGCCGAAGAGTGGCGCATCCTGCTGGCCATCCCCTACCTGGTCGGCATGCTCTTCGTCCTGCGGCCCCTGCTCCGGCGCTACGTGGCCCGCCGACCCGAACTCCGGCTCACTCCGGCGGTGTTCGCGGGCGTCATCGCGGGACTGCTGCTGTCCGCCGCCGTCACCGAGTGGGTCGGCCTGCACTACATCTTCGGCGCGTTCCTCTTCGGCGTGGTCCTGCCGCGCACCGGTACCGACCGCCTCCGCTCCCAGGTGCACGACCGCCTCGGGGAGATGAACGGCACGCTGCTGCTGCCGGTGTTCTTCCTCGTCGCCGGGCTCAAGGTCGACCTCTCGGAACTGGACATGGGCGGGTTGGGCGCGCTGGGGCTGATCCTCCTGGTGGCCGTCGGCGGCAAGTTCGCGGGCGCGTTCGCCGCGGCCCGGCTCAACCGGATGCCGGTGCGGCAGTCGGCCGCCCTCGCCGCGTTGATGAACACCCGTGGCCTGACCGAGCTCATCGTCCTCAACGTGGGTCTGCAACTGGGCTTCCTCGACCAGGACCTCTACTCCCTCATGGTCGTCATGGCCGTGGTCACGACCGCGATGGCGGGCCCGCTGCTGAGCTGGCTCCTCGGCCGGCCGGCGGTCGACGGGCCGTCCAAGGGATCCGCGGCCCCGGGCACCCAGGGGACGTCCGGCGCGTCCGGCACGTCCGCGGCGCCCGGCGCGCCCGTGGTGTCCGAGCGCACGGCGGGAGCGGTGCACACCAGCGTGTAGGCGGCAGGGCGGGAGCGCGGCCCGGTTCCGCGCGGGCAGCCGCGCCGCGCGTGCGCGGCTGCCCGACAGGGGGCTCGTCCCGCTAGCGGGCGGCCTGCCGGTTCTTGCGGGCGGTGAGCTGCCCCTGTACGTAGGCATCGGTTTCCGGCGCGTACGGGCCGCCGTGGTCGAAGAGCAGGTCGGTGATGCGCCGCCATTCGGCCACCTCGGCGCGCGTCTCCGCGTCCGCCGCCTCCAGGTCGCCCGCGGACTCCTCGACGGCCTCCAGCGCCTCGGCGGTCTGGTGGTGGGCCATCCCCGTGGCCCGTCGGCGCACCCGGTCGCGGGCCCGTCGCTCCGCGGGGGTCGGCTCGTGAGGGCCGTCCATCGGCGGTGTGTCCTGGGTCATGGGTGGTACGCCTTCCGTTCGAGGCTGCGGCGGCCGCAGCAGGTCCCGGCCCGTCGTTCACGCCCGCGGATACCCCGGTCCGTACGTTTCACCGGGGGCACGTGGGTTTCACCGTGGGTGGACACCCGCTCCGGACGGCACCCCGCTCCAGGGCCGGCTCCGACGTTCCTGGCGTCCCAGGGCGAACCCGGACGAACGAACGTACGATGGGCGGGACCGGTGCGGGCGGCTCGCCGTGCCGCGCTCCAGGCCGTTCGTGGGAGACGCATGGCACAGGTTGCCGACACAGCGCGGACCGTCATCCTGACCGTGGACGACGACCCGGGAGTCTCCCGCGCCGTCGCCCGTGACCTGCGGCGACGCTATGGTGCCGGGTACCGGATCGTGCGCGCCGAGTCCGGCGAGTCCGCCCTGGAGGCGTTGCGCGAGCTGAAGCTGCGGGGCGACCTGGTGGCCGTCATCCTGGCCGACTACCGCATGCCGCAGATGAACGGCATCGAGTTCCTCGAGCAGGCCCTGAACGTGTACCCGGGCGCGCGGCGGGTGCTGCTGACCGCCTACGCCGACACCAACGCGGCCATCGACGCGATCAACGTCGTCGACCTCGACCACTACCTGCTCAAGCCGTGGGACCCGCCGGAGGAGAAGCTCTATCCGGTCGTCGACGACCTGCTCACGGCCTGGCGCTCCAGCGACTACCGGCCGGTACCGGCCACCAAGGTGGTCGGCCACCGCTGGTCGGCCCGTTCCTCGCAGGTGCGCGAGTTCCTCGCCCGCAACCAGGTGCCGTACCGCTGGTACTCCTCCGACGAGCCCGAGGGGCGGCGACTGCTGGAGGCCGCCGGAGCCGACGGGCAGCGACTGCCCGTGGTGATCACTCCGGACTGCACCGTGCTGGTCGAGCCGGAGCCCCCCGACCTCGCCGCCCACGTGGGGCTGGCGACGACGCCGGCCGCCGACTTCTACGACCTCGTCGTGATCGGCGGCGGCCCCGCCGGGCTCGGCGCGGCCGTGTACGGGGCCTCCGAGGGCCTGCGGACGATCCTGGTCGAGCGGTCGGCGACCGGCGGGCAGGCCGGGCAGAGCTCCCGCATCGAGAACTACCTCGGCTTCCCCGACGGAGTCTCGGGCGCACAGCTCACCGAACGCGCCCGCCGCCAGGCCGGCCGGTTCGGCGCCGAGATCCTCACCGCGCGCGAGGTCACCGGGCTGGAGGTCAGTGGCGCGGCGCGCGTCGTCCGCTTCTCCGACGGCTCGTCCCTCGCCGCGCACAGCGTCATCCTGGCGACCGGGGTGTCGTACCGGCACCTCCTGGCACCGGGCTGCGACGACCTGACCGGCTGCGGGGTGTACTACGGCTCCTCGCTCACCGAGGCGTCCGCCTGCCAGGGGCAGGACGTCTACATCGTCGGAGGCGCCAACTCCGCCGGACAGGCGGCGATGTACCTGGCGCGGGGCGCGAAGTCGGTGACCCTGCTCGTCCGCGGCGCGTCCCTGACGGCGTCGATGTCGTACTACCTGATCCAGCAGATCGACGAGGCACCGAACATCGCCGTGCGGACCAGGACCGTCGTCGAGGCGGCGCACGGCGAGGGGCACCTCGAGCGGCTGACGCTGCGCAACGTGGACAGCGGTGCCACCGAACTCGTCGACGCCCAGTGGATGTTCGTCTTCATCGGAGCGGCCCCGCGGACCGACTGGCTCGACGGCACGGTGCTGCGCGACGAGCGCGGCTTCATCCTGGCCGGGCCGGACCTCACTCCCGACGGCCGCCCGCCGGCCGAGTGGGAGCTCGACCGGCCGCCCTACCACCTGGAGACCAACATTCCCGGCGTGTTCGTGGCGGGCGACGCACGCGCCGAGTCCGCGAAGCGCGTCGCCTCCGCCGTCGGAGAAGGAGCCATGGCCGTGATGCTCGTCCACCGGTACCTGGAGCAGTCATGAGCGGCCACGCCATGCCCTGCAGCCCACAGGAGATCGCCTCGCTGTTCCTGTTCGAAAAGCTCTCCCCGGAGCAGCTCGGGCGGCTGTGCGCCGAGGGGCGGGTGGAGCGCTTCGACACCGGTCCGGTCTACACCGAGGGCGACCCGGCGACCTGCTTCTACGTGATGATCGAGGGCACCGTCGTCCTGTCCCGCCGGGTCGGCGGCGACGACGTCGAGGTGAGCCGGACCTCGCAGCGCGGGGTGTACGCCGGAGCCATGCAGGCCTACCTGGGCGACCGGGTGCCGCAGACGTACAACAACTCGATGCGGGTGACCGAGCCGACGCGGTTCTTCGTGCTGCCCGCGCAATCGTTCGCGGACTTCATGCAGGACTGGTTCCCGATGGCCGCGCACCTCCTCGAGGGCCTCTTCTTCGGCGCGAAGAACACCCAGCGGGCCATCGGGCAGCGCGAGCGCCTGCTGGCGCTCGGATCCTTGTCCGCCGGGCTCACCCACGAGCTCAACAACCCGGCCGCGGCGGCCGTCCGGGCCACCGCCGCGCTGCGCGAACGGGTGGGCAAGATGCGGCACAAGCTGGCCGTCATCGCGCACGGCCCCTACTCCCGAGAGACACTCGCCGACCTCATCGAAATCCAGGAACGCACCGCGGAACGCGTCGCGAAGGCGCCGGTGCTGAGCCCCCTGGAGGCGTCCGACCGGGAGGACGAGCTCGCCGACTGGCTCGACGACCACGGCATCCCGGAGGGCTGGCGGATCGCACCGACCTTCGTGCAGGCCGGCCTGGACACGGACTGGCTGGAGCAGGTGGCGGCGGCCGTGGCCGACGACATCCTCCCGGGGGCGATCGGCTGGCTCAACTACACGGTCGAGACCGAGCTGTTGATGGACGAGATCGACGACTCCACCACCCGCATCTCCCACCTCGTGGACGCCGCCAAGCAGTACTCGCAGCTCGACCGCGCCCCGCACCGGGTCGTCGACGTCCACGAACTCCTCGACAGCACCCTGCTGATGCTGTCCGGCAAGATCGGCCCCCGGGTCCGGGTGGTCAAGGCCTACGACCGCTCCGTGCCGAACGTGCCCGCCTACCCGGCGGAGCTCAACCAGGTGTGGACCAACCTCATCGACAACGCCGTCTTCGCCATCGGGAGCACCGGCGGCGAGGGCACGCTGACGGTCCGCACGGCGCGGGAGGGGGACCGGCTGCTCGTGGAGTTCCGCGACACCGGGCCGGGCATCCCGGAGGACATCCGCAGCCGCATCTTCGATCCGTTCTTCACCACCAAGCCGGTCGGCGAGGGCACCGGCCTCGGCCTGGACATCTCCTGGCGGATCGTCGTCAACAAGCACCACGGCAGCCTCCAGGTCGAATCCGCACCGGGGGACACCCGTTTCCAGGTGCTGCTGCCGCTGACCGCCCCGGAGCCCGAGAACGCGCCCGACACCGCCACCGAGAGCGAGACCGGCACCGGTGCCGGGACCGACATGGAGACCGCCGAGGAGCCCGTATGAGCGAGATCAACGGAATCGATCCGCACGCCGCGCCCACCGGGCCCGGCTGCGGCGACTGCGACGTGGTGGGCGGCTGGTGGTTCCACCTGCGGCGCTGCGCCCAGTGCGGCCACATCGGCTGCTGCGACTCGTCCCCGGCCCAGCACGCCACCGCCCACTGGAGGGCCACCGGTCATCCCGTGGTGCAGAGCTTCGAACCGGGCGAGGAATGGTTCTGGGACTACGACAGCGGCACGCTGTACGAGTCCGGGCCCGAGCTGGCTCCGCCGGTCGACCACCCTGCGGATCAGTCGGCTCCGGGTCCGGCCGAGCGGGTTCCACAGGACTGGACACGGCAGCTGCACCGCTGAACCGGCCGCACACCAGCGGGGCCCTGGCGGTTCGGGGGAGAACCACGGCCGTAAAACGCTGCACAGTTATGCCCAAAAGGTGACTTTCTGTCACCTGATCCGGTCGGATAGCAATAACCCGGCGCCTGGAACGGCCTGCCGATGGTCGGCGGCGATCCCAGAGTGCCGAAAGGAACGTATCGTGATCCGCACCCGTTACGCCGCCACGCTGGCCACCATGGCCGTCACCGCACTCGCGATCACCGCGAGCCCCGCCTCGGCGGCACCCGGCGACACCCTCACCATGTGCTCCAGCACCCTCACCCCCGACGGCTGGGTGGACGTCCAGTGGTGGAACAGCGGCGGGTGCGGCTCCGGCTTCACGCCCAACACCAAGCAGATCAAGGACCTCAGAGGCTATCCGGTCGGCACGCAGGTCAACGCCTGTGCCTCCACCTGGCCGCCCGCCGGCTGGACCATCACCAGCTCCTACTACTCGAGCGGCTGCCGCTACTCGGCCGTCCCCAGCTTCAACGCCAACAGCTGGACGCTGAAGCGCACTTCCTGACCTCGCACGGGGGCGCCGTAGTCGGCCTCACTGCCGACTACGGCGGTTCGGCCCGCGCGTCAGGAGGCGGCCAGGGCCTCCAGGGCGGGGACGGTCTCGGCAGGGGTCGGCAGGGCGGCGTTCTCCGCCTGGAGGCGGACGGCGGCCTCGCGCAGGGCCGGGTCGGTCGTGAGACGGGTCAGGAGCTGAGCGTCGACGTCGTCGGAGGCGGAGCGCAGGGCGGCACCGGTCCGGGTGAGGGCGTCGGCGTTGGTGAAGTGGTCGGCCCCCTGGGGCAGGAGGAGCTGCGGCAGGCCGGCCTGCAGGGCGGTGAGCATGGTGCCGGAGCCGCCGTGGTGGATCAGTGCGTCGGAGGCGGTCAGCAGCTCCGCGAGCGGTACCCACGGCAGCGGGCGGACGTTGTGCGGGAGATTGCCGAGCGGGGCGAGGTCGGCGTTGCCGACGGCGAGCAGGAAATCGGCGTCCACCGAGGCGGCGGCCTCGATCAGGCGGACGATGGCGCGGACCCCGTCCATTTCGGTGAGCACGGTGCCCAGGGTGACGGTGACGCGCGGGCGGGTGCCGCGGCGCAGCAGCTCGGCGGGGACGGTGCCGCCGCCGTTGTAGGGGAGGTAGCGCATCCGCAGGCCGCCCGCGTCGCCACCGAGCGAGGCGGGGACGATGTTCAGCGCGGTGGGCTCGGCGGGGCCGGCCACCTCGTACCTCTCGTACGCCTCGGTGAAATTGGCGGCGAGCCGGCCGACCATCTCCAGGCCGGACGTGACGCCGAAGTTCTGGATCACCGAGGGGATCTTGAGCTTGGCGGCGACCAGTGGTGCGGAGGCCTGGAAGGAGTCGTAGACCAGGAGGTCGGCGCGCCAGCTGTCGGCGGCCTCCAGCAGACCTTCCACGGTGGGGCGGGAGACGAGCGCGAAGCCGCGGGCCGCCCGGTCGAGGATCTGGTCCGTGGTCATGTCGGGGGTGACGTAACGTACCTCCTCGCCCGTGGACTGTTCGAAGACGTCCCGGATGCTGCGGCCGTCGCCTATCTCGACGATCGGGAAGCCGGCCTCGCGGAGCTGGTGCAGCGGCTGCGAACTCGCGAACAGCACGTCGTGGCCGGCCGCGCGCAGGGCCTGCGCGGTCGGGATCATCGGGAAGAGGTGGCCGGCCGCGGCCGGTCCGGTGAAGAGTATGCGCACGGGTTCTCCTTGCCGTTGTTCTTCCGGTCGGGGGCGAGCGGTGCGGGCTCGCCCCCGTTCCCTTCGGTGAACTGACGGGAAGGCGGGCGGTGTTCCCTCAGAAGGGGTCGATAATCGGACGTTTTAGGGCGGTCTTTTCCGGGCGAACCGCTGCATGCGATCGATGCGGGGCGGCGGGAGGGGTTACCGGGGGCCGACGATGCCCACGTGCATGGCCAGGGTCATGAACGCGGCGGTCAGGGCGGGCGCGCCCGCTTGGGCCAGGTAGTCCACGAAGCCGCCCATCAGCTGCTGGAGCCGTGAGGGCGACGGCTCGGGGCCGGCCGCCTCGCCCTGCAGCTCGTGCAGTGTCCGCCGGGCGCCGGCCTCCTGATCGTCTGACAGGCCGAGCTGGGGGACGGCGCGCAGCATCAGCTCCGCGAACCGCGCCACGGCCGCCGTTCCGTAGTCGGCCGAGATCGTGGTGGACGTCTGTGTGGCGTTGTCACCGGTCTGGAACAGGCCGGTGGCCGCGCCTTGGATCGTGATGCCACGGGATCCGGGGGTGTCGGCCATCTTCCGTCCTCGTTTCGCTTCGGGGTGGGTGTGCGGGGGCGTGCGCGCGTCAACCGTTCGAGGGCTTGCCGAGGCACTCGATCCCTTCCGGCCCCCCGGCGGAAGAGCAGGGGACGCGCTGCAGGGGCGGCTCTTGCGGCTTCGGCATGGCGGTCACACCCGGAGCGAGGTGGACCCTGGGGAGTTGGGCGAAGGCGCCGGCCAGGGCGGCGGTCGAGCCGCCGTCACTCAGGTCGGTGCTGGACAGACCGACGTACCGCCCGGTCGTGAGGGTGAGCGTGCAGGTCCTCGTGCCGTTGGCGTACATCTCCTGCCGGTCGCCGGCCTCGTCGATGCCCCTGCCGTTCGGGTCCAACGGGCCGGGGGCCGCGGGCCCTTCGTCGCAGCCGAACCACTCGGGTTCTCCGTTGAAGGGACGGGCCAGGCTCCGGGCCGTGCCCGTGATCTCGGCCCTGAGGTTCATCTTCGTGTGGAGGGGGACGACGAACGAGCAGGCCCGCGGGGGCGGAGGATCGTCGCTCCGGCCGACGGACGGTTCGAGCGCGAGGGGCGGCTGGATGCAGGGCTTCGTGCCCGGCGCGTCGGACGTGACCGTGACCTCGAAGTCGTTCGCCCCCAACTGGACGTACACCAGGGCGCTTTGCGGCGTGGCCGGGGGCTGGTCGCCGGTCCGCCGCAGGCACTCCCGTCGGGCGGCTTCGTCGTCCGGGCTGGTCGTCGTGGCGCACACGGTGCGTTCGCGGTCGGCCTTGACGGTGCAGGCCGCGGAGGAAGGGCCTTCCTCGCATCCCCAGTAGACGACGCTCACGCCCGGCGGGAGCGACCCCGCGGGGATGACCTCGACGGGTCCCCGCTTGCCCTTGACCACCTGCGAGACCTTCGTGCAGTCGGTTTTGCCGGTGTTGGCGGGGCAGGGGCCTTCGGGGGCGCCGGGCATGTCCTTGACCTCGAAGAGGCTGGTCGCCACGTGTACGCGCAGGGGCACGGTGGGCGGGGTCTGGGCGGGACCGCCGAACACGTCCAGGACCGTCACGGTGCCGACCGCTGCTGCCGCGAGCAGTGCGCCGCCGATCAGCACCTTGGCGAACAGCGAAAGTCCGACCGGATCCACGGGGGGAACGGGGACTCCGGGGGGCGGGGCCGGGGCCGGGGGCGGGGGCGAACCGGGCGCCGGTACGCGAGGGTCCGCAGGAGGCGGGTCAGCCGGTGGCAGCTCGCCCGCCGCCGAGGGGTCGGGGGCACTGCTGCCGTCCGAGGGGGGAGGGGTGGCGTGGTGCGGGGTTCCCGTTCCCGTTCCCGGGGACGGGTCGGTGAGCCCTTCCGGGGAGCCGCTGTCGGTCCCGGTCCCGGGGCCCCCGCTCCCGATATCGGCCCCTGCATCCGACCCCGCATCCACCCCCGCATCCGACCCCGCGTCCGTGTCCATCCCCGCGTCCGCCTCCGTGCCGGAATCGGAGCCCGCGGACGGTGCGGGGCCGGGCGTGGTCAGTGCCCGGGCGCCTTCGGCCACGGCGGCGCTGGTGGGGTCACCGAGTGCGTGCCAGGCTGCCGCCGCCGCCCCGAACGCAGCCGCGGCGGCCACACGTTTGCCGGTCAGCCACGAGCGCACACCCGTTTCGTACGTGAAGTACGCCCGGGCTCGCTCGTCACCGGCCTGGCGGGCGCAGGCCAGGCCCCGGGTGAGGATCCGGTCCCATGCGCCCCAGCGAAGGGAGCACGCGGTGCCGGGGGCGGCGGCCCGGGTGAGGGCGACGCCCAGGTCGGGCCTGCCGTCCCGGACGAGGGCGTCGGCGAGCCCGGCGATCAGGAGACTGTGGTCCGCCAGTGACGCGGGGGCGGTCCGCGGGGCCGATGCCCACGCGGTGAGCCGGCCGGCGGCCTCCGCGAGCTGCTGGGGGCCGAGCGCGAGATCCTCCGGCAGTGAGCCCGTCGGGTCCCCGGCCAGGCGGACGTGCGGACCGGTGCGGGTCAGCAGCCCCAGCCCCGCCAGCCGGCCGACGGCCTCCTCGACGGAGGCGGCGGTGGCGCCCGGTACCAGCAGCGTGAGCACCGCGGCGGTGGTGTGCGCCTCCGGCGCCGTCGCGAGGAGGGCCAGGACCTGCCGGGCCACGTCGCCCAGCCCGGCCACGGCCCGGCGCAGTAACGCAGGAACCTCGGCGGGCTCCGGCAGCAGGGCCTGCGCGCCGTTCGGGCCGGGGCGTGCCAGGGCGGCCGCCCTGATCAGCGCGTAGGGGTTGCCCTCGCTCGCCTGCCACAACGAGGCCGCCGTGTCCGCCTCGGCCGGGAACAGCGGTCGCCCCAACTCCCGGGCGAGCAGCTGCAACCCGGCCGACGGGGGCAGGCCGGTGAGGGCGAGGGCCGTGCCCTCTCCCCACAGGAGACGCTCGCGGGAACTGAACGCGACGGTGCCGGACGGCATCGTGTCCTGCAGCCGGGTCAATTCCCGAGCCGGTACGTCCAGGTCGTCGACGACGACGCAGAGCCGGATCCCCGCGAGGAGGCGGTGGAGTTCTCCGTCGCCCGGGCGGTACCCCGGGGCGTCGTAGCACGCCTCGAAGACGCTCTGGGCCAGGTCCTCGACGTCCGTGCCGTGCCCGTCGAGGAACACGACGCCGTCGCGGTGGCCGATCTCGAACACCGCCTGCCGGATCAGGGTGCTCTTGCCGATCCCCTCGGGTCCGTGCACCCCCGCCGGTTCGTCGTCGGCGATGCTGCGGACCAGCGAGGCCAGTTCGGTGTCCCTGCCGAGCAACGGCCGGCCCGGCCGGCGCGGCAGGCGCTCGATGCGTTCGCGGCGTACCGGCCTCGGCCGCTTGGCCGGCCCCACCACCGTCACGGCGGAATGCGTCGCGTTCACCACGACGCTCAGGACGTCGTTGTTGTCACCGGTGACGAACTGGCCGACGGCGTCGCCGCCCACGGTCAGGTTCCGGTCCCCGCCCGCCATTGTTTCTCCCGCCCTTGGCGTACGGAACGTCCTTGGCAGGATTCCGCAGCCATGGGCTCCGCGATAGCGGAATGACGCATTTTCTCGTCGCCGCCGACAGACGAATCGTTTGCCCAGCCACGGCGACGGCTGGGGTTCGGCGGCCGCGCAGCGAAACCGGTCATCGTCCGGTCGGCCGCCGACGGCTCCGCCCGGCCGCGGCCGCGCCGCCGGGCTGATGGGCGGCGGGATGCGGGCGGCCGGGATCGTGGGATCCGGCCAGGGGGCGTGCCGGGGAATGTGAGGGCCGCGTGTTGGCCGTAACGCGTCCTCCGGGCCCCACGGTCCCCGTGATGGCATGTCCACGTCGAATTCCGTCCCGTTCCGAACGAATGGAGAGCCGGATATGCAGCTCCGAAGAATGGTCGCCGTCGCCGCGATCGCGGTGTTGTCGGCCATGGCCGCCCCCGCCCAGGCCCAGGCCGACCCCCCGTCCATTCCGCCGCCCGGCCGCATGACGGTCGAGGTGGTCGGGGTCAACGGCTCGGGCTGCCCCCAGGGGACCGCGGACGTCGCCGCCGCCTCCGACAACACGGCGTTCACCGTCACCTACAGCAACTACCTCGCGCAGGCGGGAGCCGGCGCGGGCGGCACCGAGTTCCGCAAGAACTGCCAGCTGGCCCTGCGGATCCACGTGCCCCAGGGGTTCACGTACGCCATCGCCCGCGCGGACTACCGGGGCTTCGCCCACCTCCAGCGCGGCGCCTACGGCCAGGAACGCGCGAACTACTACTTCCAGGGCGCCGCCCAGACGGCGCGTACGACGCACCAGTTCAACGGTCCCTTCACGGACAACTGGCAGGCCAGCGACCAGACCGGGTACGCCGACCTGGTGTGGGCACCCTGCGGCGAGGAGCGCAACCTCAACGTCAACACCGAACTGCGGGTCTACGCGGGCACGTCGAGCCCGCAGGCGCTGAGCTTCATGAGCATGGACTCGACGGACGGCAGCGTGAGCACCGTCTACCACTTCGAGTGGAGGGAATGCCCCGCGGCCTGACGCGGACGGCTGAGGACGTGAGCAGCCCGACGTGAGCCCGCGAGCACGCGAACGCCGGAAAACCCGCCCGACGGCGAGGAGGAGTGACAACGATGTCTCATCCCCTGTCCCGCACGCGCACGCGCACGCGCACCCGAACCCGCACCCGCACCCGGCCCCGAACCCACACCTGGATCCGCACCTGGATCCGCACCCTGCTCATCGGCGGGGCGGCCGCCGCCCTGATCACCGCGTCGACGCCCGCGGTGGCGGCCGGCCCGATCACGGTCCCGCCCGACAAGATCGTGATCGAACTCGCCACCGTGAACGGCTCCGGCTGCCGCGAAGGCACCGCCGAGGTGGCCGTTGCCCCGGACAACACCGCGTTCACCGTCACCTACAGCGACTACCTCGCCCAGGTCGGCCCCGGCGCCCCGCCGACCGGCTTCCGCAAGAACTGCCAGCTCAATCTCCGCGTCCACGTGCCCTCCGGCTTCACCTACGCCATCGTCCAGGCCGATTACCGCGGATTCGCATTCCTCCAGCCCGGCGCGTGGGGCCAGGAAAGGGCGAACTACTACTTCCAGGGAATGTCGCAGACCGCCCAGCGGACCCACCAGTTCAACGGCCCGCTCAACGACAATTGGCAGACGAGCGACAAGACGGAATACGCCGACCTGGTGTGGGCCCCGTGCGGTGAGAAGCGCAATTTCAACATCAATACCGAACTGCGCGTGAACGCCGGCACGTCCAACCCGCAGACGTCCACGAGCTTCATGGCCATGGACTCCACCGACGCCGGCGTCAGCACCCTCTACCACCTCGCCTGGCAGGTGTGTCCCCACCCGAAGTAGGCGCGGCGCAAGGGGAGTCCGGAGCGGGCCGGGACGGTATGCGTCCCGGCCCGCTCCCGGACGAGAGCGTCAAGTGCTCAGGTGCTCAGGTCTGGCATTGCCTGGTGGAGGCGGGAGACCAGCCGCTCCAGGCGGCGCCGTCGGCCCGAGCGTGTACGCGGATCTCGACCTTCACCGGGCCGCACACCCGCGTCGTGCTCCCCACTTCGACCGGGCCGATGGCCTCGCCGGCCCGGACGTAGGCGCGACCGCTGCCGACCTTCTCCCAGTGGCCGCCCTGGACCACGCGGAAGAACGCCTCGTACGAGACGTTGAGCCCCTTCGGTCCGGTATTGCGCGCCTTGATGTACGCCGTGATCTCACGGGTGGGGAAGCGGCCGACGGATCCCCGCTGGGCGCTGATGCAGCCGTTGACGGCCACACGGCCGGTCGACACACCTCCGCCACAGGCGGTCGCCGCGGCGTGAGCGGGGGCCGGGAGGGTCAGCATGGTCAGCGCGGCTGCGCCCAGGATCGTGCCGGTACGCCTCAAGTGCAACGTTCCGTACCTTTCTGTGAGCCGGTTTCTGTTGCCCCGACCAGACCACGGCTCGCGTGGGGGCACCAGGCAGCTTCGTGTTTTTCGCCCACTCGGGTGCACGGGGTGGTGTGCAGCGGGTGCTCGTCCCGCCCCCGGCGAGGAACCCGCCCCATCCCGGTGCCTGACCCCGGGCGCCGGGGTCTGCAGCGGCACGACCGGTGCCATACCGGCCGTGCCACGGGGCAGGAGCACAGGTGACTCACAGGAAGGGATCGATATGAACACCGCCAAACTCGCCTACCGGCCCGTGGGGCTCGTGCTGGGTGCCGCCAGCGGTCTTGCGGCGGGCCAGCTCTTCAAGCAGGCCTGGAAGATCCTGGGCCACGAGGGCGACGCCCCCGACGCCATGGACGAGGACCGATCCTGGCGCGAGATCCTCCTCGCCGCCGCGATCCAGGGTGCGGTCTTCGCGGCGGTCAAGGCGGCGGTCGACCGCGCCGGCGCGACCGGCGTGCGCCGCCTCACCGGAACCTGGCCGGCCTGAGCCGCATTCCTTTCCGTACGGATTCCGAATGGGTTCGGGCGGGGAATGCGGGGCAAGCGAGCTGCAGACGGAAACGCACCAACCGTCATGTACGGCACGAAAATCTCTGTTCGACCGGAGGAGTTGTTTTCGCGTGACTGAGCACGTGTGGAGTTACAAGCCGACGGCGGGTCGTCTGGCCGGCACCGATCTCACCGGCTACAAGGTCGAGGCCACCGACGGCAGTATCGGCAAGGTGGACAAGCACTCTGACGAGGTCACCGACGCCTATCTGGTCGTCGACACGGGCATGTGGATCTTCGGCAAGGAGGTCCTGCTGCCCGCGAGCACCGTGGTCAGCATCGACCCCGAGGAGCAGAGGATCTACGTCGACCGCACCAAGGGCCAGATCAAGGACGCCCCGGAGTTCCACCGGGAGAAGCACCTCGAGGATCCGGCATACCGTTCTGAGCTGGGCTCCTACTACGGCGTCGGCGGCACTTCGGGCCGGTTCTGACAGCCCCGGCCCACCCCGTGCCCGCGGCCCCGGACCTCCATGGAGGTGCGGGGGGGCGGGGCGCGCGGGTGTATTTATTAGTAAAAAAGGGGGGCGGG
>NZ_JBEZLA010000033.1:44627-81587 GCF_040651925.1 Streptomyces sp. NPDC048349
CCGCCGCGCGCCCCCCCCCCCCCCCCCCCCCCCCCCCCCCCCCCGCCCCCGCGCGGCGGCCGCCGCCCCCCCCCCGGGCCGCGCTGTTCAAGACATTCGAAAAAGCGGGGGACGACGCCGCCGAGGAGAAACGGTGATCAGGTCCGCAGCAGCCGGCTGAAGAAGGACCGGTACTTCTGCAGGGCCAGCCGCAGGTCCTCGGTGGCTACCTCTTCGCCCTGCTGCCACTGGCCCTCGAGGTCCTTCTTGTGTGCGGAGAAGGTTCCGGCGAGGGTCTGCATGACCTCGGCGACCAGGCCGTCGGCGTCGCGCACCGCGCCCTGGGGGTCGTCCACGAAGCGGGCCTGGATCTCACCCCAGGTCTTCTGGTATTCCTCGGCCTCCTGCTGCGGGAGCAGTGCCTCCTCCTCCTGGGATCCGCCTTCGGGGACGGACGCGGTCGTCCCGGTGGCCGCGCCCTCCCCGTATGCGGACTCTTCCGCATCGGTGAGGTCCGCTTCCTGCCGCATCTGGTCGCGGTCCTCCTCGCGGCTGCCGTACGGGTCGTCGGCGGTGGCCTCACCCGGGTAGAGCGGCGGCGATTCACTGCCCCCTGCCTGGGCGAGCTGTTCGGTGGTCAGGGCCTGTTCTTCCGTCCGGCGTTCTTCGTCCTTGTGCATCTGGGGTCACCTCGCCGTTCCGACCAGTTCGTCGAAGAGCGCGCGGTAGTGGACCATGGCCCCGCGCAGCTCTTCGGTGGTTGCCTGCCCTTTGCTGCTGCGGACGTTGATCTCGTGTGCGGCACGGTAGTGCTCGAGGGTGCGTCCGTGTTCGACGGACAGTTCGCGCAGCTGTTGTTCGTAGCCCTCGGTGGGGTAGCCGCGGTCGCGCATCACATGGGTGATGAGTTCGTCCGCCTGGGAGACGGCGCCTTCCGGGCGGTCGACGAAGCGCTGCTGGACGGTGGTCCAGGCGTCGGCGTAGCGGTCGCGTTCCTCGGGGGGCAATTCGCGGATGTCGAGGTCGTCGTGGCGGGCCTGGCGGTCGCGGAGTTCGTTTTCCGCGGCGCGCCTGCTGCCGGTGTGTTCCACGGTCCGTTCGTATTCCGGGCCGAACCGTTCCTGGAGCCGGCGCCGTCGCTGGTACATCCAGGCGGCGATGCCGGCCAGGATCAGGACGACGGCGACCGGGATCAGAACGGCGAGAAGTGTGCTGGTGGACATCAATCCTCCGCAGGGCCGTCTCTGTCTGGCGTTCCGGTGTTCGACGCCCCCGCGTCTGCCCTGAACCCAGCCCTCTCAAACGGATCCGTGTGCCTGTCCACGACCGGCCGAAGGTCCCGGATGCGGCTAATCTGAAAATGCGGTAATGCGGTAATGCGGTAACTCAGCACGACCCGGAGGGCCCCATGATCGTCCTCGGCATCATCCTGCTCGTCGTCGGCTACGTGGTCGGCATCAGCATTCTGTGGACCATCGGGATCATTCTCGTGGTCATCGGCCTCATCCTGTGGATCCTCGGGGCGGTCGGCCGCGGGGTCGGCGGCCGCCGGCACTACTGGTAGGGACGCTGCGGCAGCCGGTGCCCCGGCGGCGTTCCCCAGGGGGCGTCACCGGGGGCCCCAGGGCGCGTCACCGGGGCGGGAGCGCCGTGCGCAGGGCGGACCGGTCCTCGTCCCAGGCCTCGCGGATGTGCGCGGCCAACCGGTCCTCCAACAGGACCGTCGCCATGCAGCCGAACGCGACGTCCGGCTCCAGGCCGGGCTCGTCCTCGAGCAGCCCGCCGATCACCTCGCGCCGTACGACCTGCTCGTGCACGGCGTCGGCCTCGACGTGCTCCGCGTAGAAGTGCTCGGCCGCGGGCCCGGCGCCGCACCGGCGCATGGCCTTCGCGAGGCGGCGGGAGCCGGGGGAGGAGGTGACCTCGACGCAGGCGAAGTGGCCCACGAGGGCTCCGCGCAGGGCCCGGTGCAACCCGAAGAGGGACATCAGGTTCACCGTCGCCAGCAGGGGCGCGGGGGCGTGGTCGAGGTAGTGGCCGTACGTGGTGTCCAGGCCCAGGTCGGACATGAGATCCGCGAAGAGCCGGGCGTGGATGCGCGCGGCCCGGCCGGCGCCGAACTCGTCGTACTCCACGGCGACCATGCCCGCCTTGGCCCGCCCGGTCAGACGGGGGATGACCCACACGTGCGGGTCGGCCTCCTTGAGGTGGTACAGCGAGCGCAGGGCCGCGTACTCGCGCAGCTGCCAGAGCTCGCCCTCGGTCTCCAGCCGCCGGCTGAGGCTGCCCGTCAGGTCCACGGGCTCGACCAGGAGGGGCCCGAAGGCCTCGTCCACGGTGCGCGGTGCCTCGCGCAGGTCGCTCCGCAGTGCGTGCAGCATGCGCGTCTCCAGGGCCTGCCGCAGCCGCAGGAGGTCGGGGTCCCATTCCCGGTCGTCGTCGACGCCTTCGAAGCCCCGGTAGTGGAGCTCGTACAGGAGGTAGAGCGCGAGCTGCACGTCCTCGCCCCACGGGTCGGCCTTCAGGATGCACGCGGCGGTGCCCGAGGGTGGCAGACCGGTGCGCAGGGCCTGCACCACGGCCTCCGAGAGCGGTCCGCGTCCGCGGACCAGCGCGGGGCCGGGGGTGAGGGTGTCGGCAGTGGTGGCCGGGCCGTACGACGTCATCGGGACTTCCTGTCCTGGGGGTCGGGCTGTGCGCGGGGGCGGTGGCTGGTGTCGCACCAGGGGTAGGCGCGGCTGCGCCGGCAGGTGCACAGGGCGACCACGAACCGGTCGGAGCGGGCCACCGTCCCGTCGTCGAGGACGACCTCCACCGGGCCTTCGACCAGGACGGGACCCTCCGGGTCCACGGCCACGCGGCGGGCCGTGTCGCGGGGGCAGGGCTCTGCGGCGGGTCCCCGGGCGCCGCTAACGGGATTCGGCACGGACGATCACCAGTTCCTCCTGCGTCTCGCCCTCGGGGACGAGGCCGTGTGCCTCGAGCCAGGACCGCCGGGAGCGCAGGACCGGGCCCCAGGGGACCGAGGCCCGCAGCGTCACCTCCGCCGACAGGCCGGCCCTTTCCAGGTGCTCCACCGTGGTGGCGGCCCCGCACAGGCCGGAGTGCACCATGAGGAGGACGCCGCCGGGGCGCAGCAGGGCCGGGGCCCGCGCGCAGATCCGGTCGATGACCTCCCGTCCGGCGAGCCCGCCCTCCCAGGCCCGCTGGGCGCCGTGCGTCGGTAGCCCGGCGTCCGGTGAGGGGACGTAGGGCGGGTTGGCCAGGATCAGGTCGAAGCTCCGGCCCCGGGCGCCGGCCTCGAAGTCCCCGTGCACGACCGTGAGCGGCACACGCCGCCGCAACGCGTTCAGGCGGGCCGTGACGACAGCGGGCCAGGAGACGTCGACCGCGGTGACGCGGGCTCCTCGCGCGGCGGCCAGGAGCGCGAGAGCGCCCGTCCCGGTGCCGATGTCCATCACGTCGGTGCCCGGTCCCAGCTCTTCGCGCCCGAGGGCCTCGGCGAGGAGCCTGGTGTCCCCTTGGGGCCGGTAGACGCCGGGCGGCGCGAAGAGCGCGGTCGGGGGTTTTCTCGTGGTCACGGCAGCAGTCGCCGGCATCCGCGTACCTCCTGTTCGACCGGGCCCGGGGTGGGCGCGGTGGGCCGTCACGGGGGCGGCTACCCGGCCCGGACCGCTCTACTCCGTCGCGCAGCCGATCATCGGAGGAACGGGTGCAGCAGGGACGCGCACCGTCCCCACCCCGTCTGCCAGGGCAACCTTCTGCGTGTCGCAGGCCGCCGCGTGCGGCCGTGCTCATGGCCACGAGGACGGCGTTCAGCGGGCCGGGCACTTCCTCCAGGAGAAGTGGTACCTGGTACTGGTACTGCCGTCGGTCGAGTCCATCGACAGGAAGCTGGTCGTCGCGGCCGTATCGGACGTCCCGCCGTCCACCAGCAGTTCCGTGTCGATGGTGAAGTTCCGCTGCTCGCCGCACGGCACGTGCACGACGGCCCCGACCGGCGGCGCGTCCGTCGTCTGCCAGGCGTCCACCACAGGGCCGTGGAAGGTGTGGCTCCTGCTCGGGGCCTTCCCCGTGCCGTCGAAGGAGTAGCCGGCCGTCTGGGTGCCGCGCGCTCCCTTCCGCAGGTCCGCGAAACCGCGGTAGTCGGCCCGGGAGACGGCGTAGGTGAAGCCCTGCGGGCCGTGCACGCGCAGACTGAGCCGGCAGTCCCTGCGGAAATCGGCCGGCCCCGCGTCCTTGCCCACCTGGGCGAGGTACTCGCTGTACGTCACGGTGAAGGCCGTGCGGTCCGGCGCGACGGCGACGGCGGCGCTGCCCGGCCGGCACCCCGAGCCGTCGACGGACAGCAGTTCGATGGTCACGGGGCCGTCCGGTACGGGAGCCAGGTGTGTCGTCGCCCCGGCGGAGGGTACGGGGACGGCGGCGGCGAGCGCTGTGGCTGCGAGGACGGCGAGCGTGCCGCCGAGGGCGCGTGCCGGTGTGGCAGGGGGGTGCGGGGTACGGATCATGCCGTGATCAACGACACCCGGCCGCCGCCGCAACGTCCGGTCGCACACCGGTGCGGAGCGCGGCCCGCACCGGCGCGTGCTGCGATCACCGCAGAGCGCGGTGCGGGACTGTGAAGCGAGACCCGACGGGAAGGGGTGGCCGATGGCATGGCTGGTGACGGCCGCGGGCGCGGCCTTGGTGCTGCTGATGCTGCGGGACGTGTTCCACACGCTGTGGCACCCGACGCGCCACGGAGGGCTGAGCCGTCTGGTGATGACGGTGATGTGGCGGTCGTCGTCCTTCCTCAACTCCCGGCGCACCGCGGCCGGCCTCGCCGGGCCCCTCGCCATGGTGTCCGTCGTCGCGTTGTGGGCGCTGACGGTGGCGGTGGGATGGGCCCTGATCTACTGGCCCCACATGCCCGGCGCGTTCCTGTACGCGGGGGACCTGCGGCCCGGCGAGCATGCGGGCCCGCTGGACGCGATGTACGTCTCGCTGGTCACGCTCGCCACGCTCGGGCTCGGTGACATCGCACCCGCCGAGGGCTGGTTGCGGGTGCTCGCACCGTTGGAGGCGCTGGTCGGCTTCGCGCTGCTGACCGCGACGGTCTCGTGGATCCTCGGCGTCTATCCGGCCCTGGCCCGCCGCAGGGCGCTGGCACTGCGGCTCTCCCACCTGTCCCGCACCCACCCCTCGAAGGAGCAGGTGGACTCCCCGGCGGGGGCGGCCATGCTGGACAGCCTGGCCGCGGCATTCTCCGTGACGGCGGTCGACTTGCTCCAGTACGCGGAGTCCTACTACTTCCACGACGGCGAGGACCGCATCTCCCTCGCCCGCCAGATCGGCTACGCCCTGGACATCGCCGAGCAGGCTGCGGCGGCCGAGCACCCCGACGTGCGGCTCGCGGCCGAAGTGCTGCGCACGGCGCTGGAGGACCTCGCCGACGTCCTGGACGAGCGTTTCCTGCACACCCGGGGCACGCCCGGGCACGTCCTCGAAGCCTTCGCCCGGGACCACGGACTGCAGTCGGGCAACCGGGACCGCTCCCGGCGATGCCCTCCCGGCGATGAGCAGTGAGCAGCCTTCCACGGGGCTGTCTGCCGCAGTTCATTCCGGCCGGCCCCGCGCACGCGCAAGCGGGGCCGGCGCGCCCCGGCGCCGGACCCCGCTTCTGCTCGGCCGCGTGGCCGGTCAGCGTCTGCGGCCCCGCCCGCGGGCCGCCCACCGGTCGCCGACGCCGGCGACGTGCAGCGCGAGCGCGGCGAGACCGATCAGCATGAAATTGGTGGAACTGAACACGTCGTTGGTGGCGATGTGGGCCGCGTTGATCAGGAACGCGATGAAGAACAGCACTGCGGAGGCGATGCCCAGCACGGTCGAGCCCCTTTCGGTCGGTGACTGCCGTGTTCCCCCCGGAGGCCAGGACATGAGTCGCCTCTCCGGCGCATTGTGCGGCGCGCCCCTCGCGCCGGTCCGGGACGTGGCCTCGTAGCCTGGCGCGATGCGTCAGCACGATCTTGTCGTCATCGGTGCGGGATCCGGCAACGCCGTCATCGACGACGCCTTCGCCGGTCTCGACGTGGCCATCGTCGAGGAGAGGTGGTTCGGCGGAACCTGCCTGAACGCGGGCTGCATCCCGAGCAAGATGCTCGTCCACACCGCCCACGTGGCGCGGACCGTCAGCGAGGCCGCCACGTACGACGTCGACGCGGAGCTGGTCGCCGTGCGCTGGCGGGCCATGCGGGACCGGGTGTTCGAGCGGCTGGACGCCGAGCGCGAGCAGGGCCGCCGCGACCGCCGGGCAGCGGACTTCGTCACCGTGTACGAGGGGAGGGCGCGCTTCACGGGCCCCCGGGACCTGCGGATCGACGGCCCGGAAGGCACCGTCGACGTCACGGCCCGGCAGATCGTCATCGCCGTCGGCGGCCGTCCGTCGGTGCCCCCGCCCGTCGTCGGCTCCGGGCTGCCGTACGAGACGTCCGACACGGTCATGCGGATCGACGCGCCGCTCCGCCGCCTGGCCGTCCTCGGCGGCGGGTACATCGCTGCCGAGCTCGCGGAGGTGTTCGCCGCGGCCGGCAGTTCCGTCGTCATCATCGAGAAGGAGGAGCGCCTGCTCGGCCCCCAGGACGCCACGGTCGCCGAGCGGTTCACCGAACTGGCCCGTACCCGCTACGACCTCAGGCTGGGCCGGGAGGTCACCGCCGTCGGCGGCCGTCCCGGCGCGCTGCGGCTGGATCTCGACGACGGTTCGACGGTCGAGGCGGACATGCTGCTCGTCGCCGTGGGCCGCAGGCCCAACAGCGACCGGCTGGACCTCGACGCCGCCGGTGTCGCCACCCATGACGACGGCCGCATCGTCGTCGACGCGTACCAACGCACCACCGCGGAGGGCGTCTTCGCGCTCGGGGACGTGTCCTCGCCGGTGCCGCTCAAGCACGTGGCCAACCGCGAGGCGCAGGTCGTCGCCCACAACGTCCGCCACCCGGACGACCTGATCACGGCCGATCACGAGCTGGTCCCCGCGGCCGTCTTCACCCGCCCGCAGATCGCCTCGGTCGGCGCCACCGAGCAGGAGTGCCGCGACCGCGGGCTGGACTTCCTGGTCGGCGAGGCACGGTACGCGGACGTCGCCTACGGCTGGGCGATGGAGGACACCACCGGCTTCTGCAAGGTGCTCGCCGAACGCGGCACCGGCCGCCTGCTCGGCGCCCACCTCATGGGCCCGCAGGCCCCCGCCCTCATCCAGCCCCTCGTCCTGGCGATGACCCTCGGCATCGACGCGGCCACCCTGGCGAAATCCGCGTACTGGATCCACCCGGCACCCACCGAGCTCGTCGAGAACGCCCTCCTGGACCTCGGCCTGTGACGACGGGTACGGGGGCCTGGGCCAAAGGGAGTCTCCGGCTTCGCGGAAGGTTTCACCGGACCTGATCGCGGCAAGGCGCCCCTTATGGTGCGAATCGGATACACGATGATGACCGAGCAGGCCGGACCGCGCGAACTGGTGTCCCACGTGGTCGGTGCGGAGCAGGCGGGGTTCGACTTCTCCGTCATCTCCGACCACTTCTTCCCCTGGCTGGAAGAGCAGGGACACGCGCCCTACGCATGGAGCGTCCTGGGCGCGGCCGCGCAGGCGACGTCCCGGATCCCGCTCATGACGTACGTGACCTGCCCCACCTTCCGCTACCACCCCGCGGTCGTCGCGCAGAAGGCGGCGACGATGCAGATCCTGTCCGGCGGCAGGTTCCGTCTGGGACTGGGCTCGGGGGAGAACCTGAACGAACACGTCGTCGGGGCCGGCTGGCCGGCCGCCGAGGTGCGGCTGGACATGCTGGAGGAGGCCGTCGACATCATCCGGCGGATGTTCGACGGGGAGAGCGTGAACCACCACGGCGCCCACTTCGACGTCGAGGACGCGAAGCTCTGGGACCTGCCCGACCAACCGCCCCCGATCGGGATCGCCGTGTCCGGACCCCGCTCCTGCGAGCTCGCCGGCCGGTCCGGCGACCTGGTGATCGGCACGGAGCCGAAAGCGGAGCTCCTGCAGCAGTTCGACGCGCACGGCGGCGCCGGCAAGCCGCGCGTGGGCCAGCTCCCGGTCTGTTACGACCCGGACCGCGACGCCGCCGTGGCCCGCGCCCACGAACAGTTCCGCTGGGCGCTCGGCGGCTGGAAGGTCAACGCCGAACTCCCCGGCCCGGACGCCTTCGACCAGGCGTCGAGCTTCACCCGGCCCGAGGACGTCGCCAAGGAGATCCCGTGCGGCGACGACGTGGACGCCTTCGTCGAGGCGGTACGCCCGTACACGGAGGCGGGATACACCGAGGTCGCGCTCGTGCAGATCGGCGGCGACCAGCAGCAGCCCTTCCTGGAGTGGGCCCGGGCCACCCTGCTGCCCGCCCTGCGGAGCCTGTGAGGACGGCCGGTTCCCGAGGAGGACGCGGCACCGGACGGCAGCCGATTGGCGGCAGGACTTCGGGACACAAGGACGATCGTGTGGAAACTACTTGTGCCCGCTGTCCTCGGCCTGCTCGCCGTGGCCGCCGCCGTCGCCGCCGTCCTGGCCTCGCCCTGGTGGGCGACCGCGGCCGCCCCCCTGCTCGCCCTCACCCTGGTGGCCGTCCACGACCTCGTGCAACGACGGCATTCGATACTGCGGAACTATCCGGTGCTCGGCCACCTCCGCTTCGCGATGGAGGCGCTGCGCCCGGAACTCCAGCAGTACTTCATCGAGCGGAACTTCGACGGCCGGCCCTTTGACCGCGACACCCGCAGCATCGTCTACGAACGCGCCAAGGGCACCGACGCGGAAGAGCCGTTCGGCACCGAACTCGACCTCTACGGGACCGGCAGCGAGTACCTCGTCCCGTCCATGGCCCCCCGACCGGTGTGCACCACCCCGCCCCGGGTCCGCATCGGCGGCCCCGACTGCACCCGGCCCTACGACATGGCCCTGCTCAACGTCTCGGCGATGAGCTTCGGCTCGCTGTCGGCCCGCGCGGTACTCGCCCTCAACACCGGCGCACAGCTGGGCGGCTTCGCCCACGACACCGGCGAGGGCGGCCTGTCGGAGTACCACCTGCGCCCGGGCGGGGACCTCGTCTGGGAGATCGGCACCGGATACTTCGGCTGCAGGACGGACGAAGGCGGCTTCGACGAGGGCAAGTTCGCCGAAAAGGCGGCGCTCGAGCAGGTCAAGTGCGTCCTGCTGAAGATCAGTCAGGGGGCCAAACCCGGCATCGGAGGCGTCCTGCCGGGCGCCAAGGTGAACGCGGAGATCGCGAAGGTCCGCGGCGTCCCGCAGGGTGAGACCATCATCTCGCCGCCCTTCCACCGCGTGTACTCCACACCGCGCGAGCTGGTGCGCTTCCTGGCCCGGATGCGCGAGCTCGCCGGCGGCAAACCCGTCGGGTTCAAACTCTGCGTCGGATCGCGCCGCGAGTTCCTGGCCGTGTGCAAGGCCATGCTGGAGGAGGGCAGCACCCCGGACTTCATCGTCGTCGACGGTGCGGAGGGCGGCACCGGCGCGGCGCCGCTGGAATTCGCGGACCACGTCGGCCTGCCGCTCGGCGAGGGGCTGATGGCCGTGCACAACGCCCTCGTGGGCGTCGGACTGCGCGACCGCATCCGCATCGGGGCCAGCGGCAAGGTCGCCACCGGCAGCGACCTCGTCAAACGCCTGCTCCAGGGGGCCGACTACACCAACGCCGCGCGCGCCATGATGTTCGCGATCGGATGCATCCAGGCCCAGCGCTGCCACACCAACACCTGTCCCGTCGGCGTGGCCACCCAGGACGAGCGGCGCGCCCGCGCACTGGACGTCGCCGACAAATCGCAGCGCGTACGGCGCTACCAGCAGGCCACGGTCGAGAGCGCGCTCCAGATCATGGCCTCGATGGGCGTCGACGATCCGGGCGGGCTGCGGCCGCACATGCTCCTCCACCGCGTGGACGCGCACACCGTCCGCTCCTACGCCGAACTCCACACCTGGCTCACCCCGGGACAGCTCCTCGCGTCGGCGCCCGCCGAGTGGGCATCCGACTGGCAGGCGGCCGACCCGGACCGCTTCACCCACTGACCCGGCACCCGCACCGAGGGGGCCGCACCGGACCGAGGGGTATTCCTGTGGCACGCACCGTCGCCCACGTCATCGTCGACGCACTCAAGGAACTGGGCGTCCAGCACGTCTTCGGAGTCGTCGGAGACGCCTTGAACCCGCTGACCGACGCGATCCGCACCACCGACGGGGTCGACTGGGTCGGCTGCCGGCACGAGGAGGCGGCCGCCTTCGCCGCCGGAGCACAATCCCAGCTCTCGGGCACCCTCGGGGTGTGCATGGGCACGGTGGGACCGGGCTCCGTACACCTGCTCAACGGGCTCTACGACGCCGCCAAGAGCCGCACCCCCGTCCTCGCGATCTGCGGGCAGGTGCCCCTCGCCGAGATCGGCAGCGACTACTTCCAGGAAGTCGACAACGACCTGCTCTTCCGCGACGTGGCCGTCTACCGCGCCACCGTCACCTCGCCGGAGCAGATGCCGCGGATGCTGGAGTCCGCCGTACGCGCAGCCGTCAGTCACGGCGGAGTGGCCGTCCTGACCGTGCCCGGCGACCTGGGGGACCAGGAGCTCGCCGACGACCGCCCCACACGGTTCGCCCTCGACCGCCCCGTCACGCGCCCGGACGATCCGGCCCTCGCCCAGGCCGCCGAACTCCTGAACTCCGCCTCCCGCGTCACGCTGCTCGTCGGCCGGGGAGCCCGCGACGCCCGCGCCGAAGTGCTGCGGACCGCGGAGCTGCTCGCCGCGCCCATGGTGCTCACCCTCAAGGCCAAGGAAGGCTTCGAGGACGACAACGCCTTCCAGGTGGGCCAGACCGGCCTGATCGGCAACCCCGCGGCCGCCCACGCGCTCGACCACGGCGACGCGCTCCTCATGCTGGGCACCGACTTCCCCTACCGCGACTGGTACCCGAAGGACTGCAAGGTCGTCCAGATCGACACCCGGGAGGAGAACTTGGGCCGCAGGGTGCCCGTGGACGTGGGCCTGGCCGGGGACGTGGGAGCTACGCTGCGGGCCCTGCTGCCGCTCCTTCGGGAGGCACCCGACCGGTCCCACCTGAAGGACGCGCTGGAGCGGTTCGCGCACTGGCAGGAGGGGCAACAGCGGCTGGCCGACCCGACCCACGAACGCCGATGGACCGGCAAGCTGCGGGCGGCCCTGGACAACAGGGACCACCAGATCCGCCCCGAGGCCCTGGCCGCCGCGGTGGACAGGTACGCGGCCGAGGACGCCGTCTTCACCTCCGACACCGGTATGGCCACCGTCTGGCTCTCCCGCTTCGTCACCATGCGCGGCAACCGCCGCCTCATCGGCTCCTACAACCTCGGCTCGATGGCGAACGCCATGCCCCAGGCCCTCGGAGCACAGCTGTGGGCCCCCGACCGCCAGATCGTCGCCTTCTGCGGCGACGGCGGCCTGAGCATGCTGCTGGGCGACCTCATGACGATCAAGACGTACCGACTGCCGGTGAAGCTCGTCGTCTTCGACAACCGCCGCCTGGGCATGGTCAAGCTCGAACAGGAACAGGCCGGCCTGCCCGAGTTCGGCACGGAGCTCGACAACCCCGACTTCGCGGCGGTGGCCGCCGCACTCGGCCTCACCGGCATCCGCGTCACCGACCCGGCCCAACTCCACGACGGCGTACGCCGGGCGTTCGAGACTCCGGGACCGGTGCTGCTGGACGTCCTGACCAATCCCGAGGAGGTGGCGGTGCCCGGGAAGCCGACCGTGGGCCAAGGGTGGGGCTTCGCCATCGCCAAGATCAAGGAGATCCTCCCGAGCGGAGAGGGCTGACGGACCCTGCGGCCCCGCACGCGTGACCGGCGGCATTCCGGGTACCCGCGCAGCACACCCAACGGGCCGTCAACGCCCCGCGCAGAGGCGGGCGTTGCGGACAGCGGCACACGCGGCTCCGCCCGTGAGCGCGCAACGTACCCGCAGGTCTCTCGAAGGCCTCGGAGGACTGGAAGGAAAGGCCTCCTCATGACGATGACGCAGTCACGCGGCAGAACGTCCCTCCCCACCCCGGCAGAGCTCCGTCGGCAGATCGCCCACGCCCGCGTGGAGCTGGGGCGGATCGTCGACATGCTGGCCGCCAAGGCCGACGCAGCTGAGCGGCCCCACGGCAGGACCGCCGCCGTCACGGCGCAGGCCGCGCGGGTCGCCGGCCGGGTACGGGACACGGCCGTACACGTCGGGCGGCTGGTGGAGGACAAGACCCCCACCCCCGTCCGGGCGCACCTCGCCTCCGCACGGGGGGCGGCCGGCCGGTCCGGAACCACGGCCCGGACCCGCCGCACCGCGTGGACAGGGGTCGCAGGGGCGGTGGCTTTCGCCCTGCTCGCCCGGCGGAGCCGGCGGGCGCGTCGAGCGCGGCTCCAGAAGTGAACGCACCCGGTCAGGGAGGCGTCACGCGGGGCGGCGGCGGGGACGGGCGGGACGAGACCGTCGAGGAACGCGCGGACCGGCAGTGGCAGGAGCTCATCCAGGAGATCCGCGTCGCCCAGACCGGCGTCCAGATCCTCTTCGGATTCCTGCTCACGGTCGCCTTCACCCCCGCCTTCCACGGGCTCGCGACGACCGACAAGACGATCTACATCGTGACCGTGGTCCTGGGCTCGCTCGCGACGGGCGCACTCATCGGACCGGTCGCCTTCCACCGCATCGTCTCGGGCCGGCGCATCAAACCCGAGGCGGTCGCGTGGGCCGCGCGCCTCACCTTCACGGGCCTCGTCCTGCTGCTGGCCACCTGTACCGCGGCCCTCTTCCTCGTGCTGCGGGTCGCCACCCACAACGCCCTCGTGCCGTGGCTGGTGGCAGGCGTGCTGGCCTGGTACCTGCTGTGCTGGTTCGCGCTGCCCCTGTGGGCGCGGGTGCGCGACACCGGGAACCGAAACGACGGCGGGCGAACCGTCTGAGGAGCAGGTGGCGGGGTAGTCGCTGGAGACCGGCACCACCCGAGGAGGTCGACATGACGGCTCAGGACAAGTCCCGGCGTCACCCGCGCACCACCCCGTCCGAGGCGGTGGGCGAGAGCGGGGACCGTGAGGCCCGGCAGCAGGCGGACGACGCCGTCGTCGGCCGTTCGGGCGACACGGATGCCGCGGGCCACGAGGCCAAGCGCCAGCGCCCGGGCATCGGCCGCGAGGAGCAGGCCCGCCCCGACCCGCAGGGCCGGCGGGAGTCGGGCGGTACGAAGCACTGAGCCCGGCGCGGACCGGTCCGGGTGCCGCTGGACGCTGACCGGCGGCGGCCGGCCGGCGGCGCCCGTCCTCCGGGACGCGGCGAACGTGGCGGGGCGGGCCGCCCGGTCCGCCCCCCGCGCAGGACCCTGACGCTCCCACCCCACCCCGCCCACGGGTCAGACGCGCTGGGCGCGGTGGAGGAGGCCGCGCAGTCCGTGGGCCCGCAGCGCGGCCCGAGCCGCGTTCGCGCCGGGAGCACCGTGGACGCCGCCGCCGGGGTGGGCGGCCGCCGAGGCGAGGTAGAGCCCCTTGACGGGGGTCTCGGGCCTGCCCGTACCGGGAGTGGGACGGAAGACCACCTGCTGGTGCAGGGCGGCGGTGCCGTTGTTGATGGCTCCGTTGTGGAGGTTCTCGTCCATGGCCTGGAGCGTGCTGGGGGCCAGGATGCGCCGGGCGGCGATCAGCCCGCGGAAGCCGGGCGCGAACCGCTCCACCTGCGCCTCGACGCGGTCGGCCATCGCCTCCTGTTCACGCGGGTCCCAGCGGCCGGTGATGCGGTCGGGCCCGGCGTCCGAGGTGATGTGCTGCGGCAGGTGGGTGTAGGCCCACGCCGATTCCGTGCCGGCCGGTGAGCGGCTGGGGTCCGCCGTGGTCATCTGCCCGAACAGGACGAACGGCTCGTCCGGCACCTGTCCCATGGCGATCTGGCCGGCGAACCGGGTCAGGCCGTCCATGCCGTCCGCCAGGTGCACCGTCCCCGCCCCGGCGGCCTGCGGCGCGGACCACGGCACCGGCCCGGTCAGCGCCCAGTCGACCTTGAACGTCGCGAAGTCCCACTGGAAGCTTTCCAGGTCCCGCAGGAGCCGGGACGGAAGGTGCTCCTCAGCCACGAGCCCCCCGTACAGCGACGGTGCGGACACGTCCGCCAGCACGGCGCGCCGCGCGCCGACGCTCTCCCCGCCGGCCGTCCGGACCGCCACCGCCGCGCCGCCGCGCACGACCACGGACTCGACGCGTTCCCCACAGCGCACGACGCCTCCCCGGCGCTGCAGACGCCTCACGAGCGCCGCGGTCAGGGCGCCGGCCCCGCCGACCGGTACCGGGAAGCCGTGGCTCTGCCCGAGCATCGACATCAGCCAGCCGAAGCCGCCGCTGCCCACGCTCTCGGGGGCCAGGTCGGCGTGCAGGGCGTTGCCGGCCAGCAGGAGCCGCCCGCCCTCGCCCGCGAACTCCTCCTCGCCCAGGCGACGCACCGGCAGGGTCAGGCTCCGGGCCAGCCGCAGCCCGCCCGCGGTACGGAGCCTGGCGGCCAGCCGGAGCCCGGAGCGGACCGGGGGGAACGGGGTGAACAGGCCTTGCACCAGGGCCGGGCCGACCCGGCACCACACGTCGTACATGTCCCGCCAGGCATCCGCGTCGGCCCCCGCGAACTGCGCGAGCCCGGCCGCGGTCTGCTCGACGCGCCGCTCCAGCACCGCGCACCTGCCGTCCCGCAGCGGGTGGGCCAGGACGGAGGGGGCGTGGCTCCACCGCAGGCCCTCGGCCGCGAGGTCGAGACGGGCGATGACCGGGGAGGCGGCGGCGAGCGGGTAGAAGGCGCTGAAGAGGTCCGAGACGTAGTCGGGGTGGACGCCCCGGTCGCTGCGGACGGCTCCTCCAGGCTCCGGCTGCGCCTCCAGGACCTCCACGCTCCATCCCGCGTCGACCAGGACGTTCGCGGCGACCAGCCCGTTGGGGCCCGCCCCGATCACCACCGCGTCAGGCATGGAGGGTCCCGCTGCGCTGCTGCTCCACGACCCGTGCCAGGCGGGCCAGCATGCCGCGGTGGCGGAGCTGGAGGAACGCCTCGGTCGCAGGGTTATGGAGGGCGCCGCCGATGCCGCGCAGGGGGTGCTCGTCGCAGACGACGAGGGTCTCCTCGCCCCACGGCCGGAGCTGGAAGTAGATCCTCGCGGTGCCCAGCGCCTTGAACGCGGCCTCCAGCTCCAACTCCGTGCCGGGTTCCCGGTGGCGGACGGTCGTGATCCCCTCGACCGACCAGGGGCCCAGCCGCACCGTGTAGCGCAGCCGGGAGCCGACCTCCGGCCAGGTGTCGTCGAGGGGCGTGGACTCCGACGGCCCCACCACCCACTCCCCGTACCGGGCCGGATCGGCGAGCACCGCCCACACCGCGTGCGGCGGACGACGGATCAACTGATGGCGGACGGCCATGCGGGGAGTCCTCCTGCCGGGGCGGACGGAAAGCGGCACAGCCGCGTCGGACGGGCCTGGACCGAGGTGGGACGACGGTTCATGGCCATGGTGGGTGCACCCGCACCGGCGCGCATCTCACGGCCGGGGCTCCCGCGCCCGCTCGGCGTTGAACTGCGCCCCGGCGAGCAGGGCCAGGTTGGCGAGCCAGAGCCAGACGACGAAGACCACGATGCCGGCCAGCGATCCGTAGAGCCGGCCGTAGGTGTCCAGCTCCGTGTACAGCGTGAAGAGCGCCGAGGCGGCCAGCCAGAGCAGGGCCGCCAGGACGCCGCCGGGCAGGCCCCGCCGGGTGCCCCGGCTCTGGGCCGGGCCGGTACGGAAGAGGACCAGCACCAGAAGGGTGACGACCACCAGCAGCACGGGCCAGCGCAGGAGCGCGATGCCGTCCGGGCTGCCCGCGCCGGCGGCCCGGGCGACCCAGCGGGCCAGCGGCCCGGACACGACCAGTCCCACGGCGCCGGCGACGAGCAGGACCAGCAGCAGGATGGCGTTGACGACCAGAGTGTGCGCAGCCCGCAGCGGGGGCCGCGTATCGGCCACCCGGTGCATCGTGTGCAGGGCCCGGCGGAACACCGCCAGGTAGCTGCACGCCGACCACAGCGCGCTCAGTACACCGCTGATCAGCAGCGCCCAGATCGACGACTGCTCGGCCGAAAGGCCGGCCAGCGCGTCGCGCAGCACCTGCGCCGACTGCGGCGGGGCGTACGAGGTGAGCTGGGCGATCAGCCGGGTCCGGGTCACCTCGCCCACCAGCCCCACGAGGGAGACCGCGATGACGAGCGCGGGCAGGAGGGCCAGCACGGCGTAGTAGGTCAGGGCCGCCGCGTGGTCCGCGAGGTTGTCGGTCCAGATGCGGACGGCCGTGCGCCGCAGCTCGCCGCGGGTGCGCTCGGCGAGGGCGGCGGCGGGTCGGGTGCCTCGGCGTGATGCGGTCCGGGGGATGTCGGTCACCCCGTGCGCGTGCCCTACTGGACCGCACGCATGCGCCCGCGGGGCCCGCGACCGGCCGCCGCCGTCGCAACCCGCCTCGGCCGTCCCGGACGGGCCTGCGGCAACGGGCACCCTACGGAAGCCGTCCCGCCCTCAGCGAGGCCGTGTGCTCACGGACCTGTTCGGGCGTCAGGTACACATCGGTGTGCTCGAACCCCCGCAGGGCCGGCGGCCGCCAGGCCTGGAAGCCCGTCCGTACGAAGTCGTCGCCCGCCAGCGCGTTGAGGACCCAGTTCGTCAGCACCCTCGTCCTGGCGACATGGGTGCGCAGGGCCGCCCAGTGGTACCCCCGCGCCACCGCCTGCGCGGGCATGCCGCGCAGCTCGATGCCCAGCGGCTTGGAGACGGCGTCGCGTCCCCCCAGGTCCACCACGAGCCCCAGGTCCTTGTGCCGATAGGGCTGGAGGGGCTGGTGGCGCAGGGCTGCGATGAGGTTGTCGGCGGCCCTGCGGCCCTGCCGCTGCGCGTGCTGGGCGGTGGGCGGGCACACCGCCCCGTCCCGCCCCGCGGCGAGGTCGGGCACCGCGGCCGCGTCGCCGAGCGCGAGGACCCCGGGAAGGGCGGGCACCGTCATGTCGGGGTCGACCACGAGCCGCCCGTGGTCGGTTTCGGCCTCCAGCGTGGCGATGAGCGGGCTGGCGGTCACCCCGGCGGTCCAGATCAGCGTGCGGCTGCTCAGGACGCGGCCGTCGGTGAGCGTCACCTCGTCCGGCCCGGCTTTGGCGACGGACACGCCGAGCGAGACCTCGATGCCGCGTCGGCGCAGCACCTCCAGGGCCGACGCGCCGAGTTTTGCGCCGAGTTCGGGCATCAGGGTCGGTGCCTTGTCCACGAGGTGCCAGCGGATCTGCCGCGGGTCCAGGCGCGGGTAGCGCCGGACCGCGTGGTGGGTGAGCCGCTGCAGGCAGGCGGCCGTCTCGGTGCCGGCGTAGCCGCCGCCCACGACGATGAAGCAGAGCCGTGAGGCGCGCTCCGCCTCGTCCTCGCAGGCATCGGCGAGGTCGAGTTGGGCGATGACGTGGTCGCGCAGATGGGCGGCCTCGGCAAGGGTCTTCATACCGCGGGCGTGCTCGGTGAGCCCGGGGATGTCGAAGGAACGCGTGACACTGCCCGGGGCCAGGACCAGGTGGTCGTAGCCCTGCGCGGTCAGCTCGCCCGAGATCTTCCGTACGACGCACACCTTGGCCCGGGTGTCCACGCCGACGACGCCTCCGGGAATGATGCGCGTACGGTGCCGGCGGCTGCGGCGCAGGGACACGGCGATCGACTGCGGGGTCAGGACCCCCGCGGCCACCTGTGGCAGCAGCGGCAGGTAGAGCTGGAACGAGGAGGGGGCGATGAGGGTGATCTCCGCCTCGGTGGGGGAGAGCCGTCGTTCGAGGCGGCGTACGCACTCCACACCGGCGAAGCCGGCGCCCACCACGAGGATCCTCGGACGTACCGTCGCTGTCATGGTGTTGCTCCCCTTCCGGGCCCGCTGAGTCCATCGACTCCCGCGCGTCTGCCCCGGAGGGGGGATTCCTATCGGTGCCGGGCCAGGGAGTGCACGAGGACGAGGAGGGCGAAGGCGATCACGGCCAGGTGGAACCAGGCGGGGCCGGGCGCGGGAGCGAGGGCCTGCGAGACGAGCGGATGTGAGGTCATACCGGTCGCCTGCCCCCGTCTGCCGCTCACGCTCCCGTACGCGGACACCGGCGCGGGGTGGCCCGTCGGGCGCGCCCTCGGTGCGGGTCGGAGCGGACCCGCACCGGGTCACAGGCCCGTGGACCTGCCCGAGATCAGCCGGGACACCTCGACCTCGGCCCAGACGGCCTTGCCGTTCTCGTGGGTGACGGTGCCCCAGCGATCGGAGAGGCGCTCCACGATGTACAGGCCGTGGCCGCCGGGAAGGCCCCGTTGCGGGGACGGGTGACGGCGGGGCAGTGTCGTCGTGCCGTCGAAGACCTCGATGCGCAGGACGTCACCGGCTGTCAGGACGAGTTCGATGCAGCCACCCGCGTGCAGGGAGGCGTTGGTCAGCAGCTCGGACACGAGGAGCAGGACGTCCTCGGCGGTCGCGTCCCCGTCCCAGCCCCAGTCCTCCAGGGCCTGGCGCGTGAAGTCGCGGCCCTTCGCCACGTGGCCGCGGACGCCGGACAGGGCGAGCCGACGGCGCTGCCCCGCCACCGAGGGCGCGGAACGCAGTGAATCGCCGGTTTCAGCTCCGATGGTCTCCACCGTGAACTCTCACCCCCACCGTTGACGCTGGTCTCTGATCGCGGGAACCGCTGTGGTTCCCGCCGGCCTCTTCGCGGTCGGTGTCCTGGACCGTCCCCACCCCCCGGAACCCGGACACTCAGTATGCCCGCGACAGTCTAGGGGAGCGGCGGCCTCAGGAGGTGGCCATGTGCAGTCTCAGGATGAGGCCGCTGTCCGAGGCGCGGATCTCGACAAGGTCGCACAGCTGATGGATCATCCACAGGCCCCGGCCGCCGTTGACCGACGCCAGGGAGGGGCGGCGGCGGCCCGCCAGCGGGTCGGCCAGGCGGCCGCCGTCGCGGATCTCGGCCACGATTCCGGTACCGGTGGCGGAGCTCCACAACCGGAGCGTACCCGTCCCGCCGCCGTGGGCGAGGGAGTTGGCGGCGGCCTCGCTGAGCGCGAGGACCAGGTCGCCGCGCCGCGCCGCGCTCAGGGCCGTACCGCGCGCCCAGGCGTCGGCGTGGTCGCGCACCTCGCCGAGGTCCCCGTGGGCGTAGTCGAGCGAGGTCGCACCGCCGTCGGGTTCGGGCAGGGGGTGATCGCAGTCGGCGCAGACCGACGAGGCGTCGGCGTAGTCCGGGCTGAGCAGGTCCTTGCCGTTCTCCATCAGCGTGGGATGCGTGCGCCGGGCATCGGACACCACCGAGGCCGGCAGGCCCAGGACGTCGTAGGGGCACAGGATGGTGGCCCGGCGACCGGCGAAGGCGGTGTTGATCAGGGCCTCGTGGCGCGTGGCCTCCAGCACCTCGGCCTGCGAGCGGCCGGGCCAGATCGGCTCGCCCACGATCCGGGCGGGCCGGCCGGCGTGCCGGTCGGCGAAATCCTGCAGGGAGGCGAGGATGCGGCCGGGATTGCGGCCCAGCTGCGTCATGTCCGTCCAGGCGACCTCGCCCGCGCCCGCGCCGACGCTCTCGCGCAGGGCGTCCAGTCGCGGGCCGGGCACGGCCACGAGCACCGGCTCGTCGGCCTCCAGGGCGGCGCGCACGAACCCTCCCACCCCTGCCAGGTACTGCCCCTGACCCTGGTAGAAGAGGGCGGGGTGGACGAAGGCCCCGGGGGCGGTGGGCGCAGGAAGGTTGATCATGCTGCGACCTCCAGCGCGGCACATTCGTCCGGGAACATCGCCACGATCTTGCGGAGCGAGTACGGCGGGTGGTGGAGCAGCAGACGGCGCCCCTGTCCGGTAACGGTGGCGGCGGCCTGCAACAGCGCGGCGACCGCCGCCGCGTCGAGGAAGGCCACGTCGGAGAGATCGAGGTGGACGACCGGCCCGGGGATCCGGGTGACGACGCCGAGCGCCGCGCAGAGGATCGGCCGGGTGTCGAGGTCGCAGCTGCCGCTCAGGAGGGCGCCGGGACGGTCGCGCAGCGGCTGGGCGCTCAGCAGGGGCGCCGGCCCCGTCCCGCTGCCCGCCCCCGTGTCCGTACCGGTGTCCGCCCCCGCGGGGGCACACCGCACGACCGCCTCCGCCCACACCATGTGGTCGTAGAGCGCCTGGGCGCCGTCGGGCGGGACGGAGCGGTCGTGTCGGCCGGGGGAGGGCATCGCGCTGCCTACGCCGAGAGCATTCCGGCGCGCAGCCGGGTCAGGGTCCGCGACAGCAGACGCGAGACCTGCATCTGCGAGATGCCGAGCGCGGCGCCGATCTCCGCCTGCGTCTTCTCCTCGCCGAAGCGCAACTGCAGGATCAGCCGGTCGCGTTCGCCGAGCTGCTCCAGCAGGGGCGCGAGGGTGTGGAAGTCCTCGAAGAGCTCCATCGCGGGGTCGACCTCACCGAGCCGGTCCGCCAGCGGACGCGTCGTCCGGTTGGGCGTCGACGGCTCGTCGCCCTCGGCGCCGGTGGTGTCCAGGGAGCCGCTCGTGTAGCCGTTCGCGGCGACCAGCCCGTCGATGACCTGTTCCTCGGTCAGTTCGAGGTGCTGGGCGACCTCCTTGACCGTCGGGGCCCGGCCGAGGACGTCGGTCAGGGCCTCCTGGGCCTTGGCGAGCTCGGTACGCAGCTCCTGCAGCCGGCGCGGGACGTGCACGGCCCAGGTGGTGTCGCGGAAGTACCGCTTGATCTCGCCGGTGATGTACGGCAGGGCGAGGGTGGAGAACTCCACCTCGCGCTCCGGGTCGTAGCGGTCGATCGCCTTGATGAGGCCTATGGTCCCCACCTGGATGATGTCGTCCATGTCCAGGCTTCCGCCCAGCGCGCGGGTACGGAAACGACGCGCCGCGAACTGGACGAGGGAGAGGTTCATCTCGATCAGCGTGTTGCGGGCGTACTGGTACTCGTGGGTGCCCTCTTCCAGGGAGCGGAGCCTTGCGAAGAAGACCTTCGAAAGCTCGCGTGCGTCGGCGGGCGCCATTTCCCGGGGGTTCTCCACCCGGAACACGCCCGCGTCCTTGACCGGGGCTCCTGCGGTCCCGGCAGGCGCGGGCGGGATCTGCGTGTCGTGTGCAGGCATGGGGCTTACGGCGGTGGCCGAGCGAGACATGGTGGCCGTTCCCTCCCGATTGACTGACGGCTGCCGGGGCGCTCATGCCCTGACTTCGCGGTCTTACACAGGCCCCACCGTAATTCTTTTGTTTCCGCCCCGCCGGACAGGCGGGGCCGGCCGCGGAGCGCGCGCACACCGCGGACCGGGCGGCATCGCCGGCTCCATGAACAGGCATACTCCCTTGCGGAAGCCGTACAGGTGACGATCCGGGGAGGCGGACATGACCGGAGCACGGGACGCGTACCACGATGGCGTGGTCGGAGAGAGCTACCCGGCCGGAACCGGGTGGGTGGTGGCGGCGCGCGGGGAGCTCGACCAGGACACGCTGGCCCCGCTCGAGGAGGCGCTCGTCTCGGCGGCGGACGCACACCGGCTGGTGGTGCTGGACGCCGGCTCCATCACCTTCGGCGACTCGTCGTTCCTGAACCTGCTGCTGCGGATGCACCACCTCACCACACTGCGCATCGCCGCCCCGGGCGACCAGCTGCGCCGTCTTTTCGCCCTCACGGGCGCCGATACGGTCCTCTCGCTGTACCCGGACGTCGAGGACGCCCTCGCCGCGTCCTGACCGGCGGGCCCGGCCCCGGGCGGTCGGTCAGTCGGTATGGGGACCGGGTCCGGGGCGGGGGCAGAAGCACGCCGTGATCGCCTTGCCGCTGTGGCACGCGTGGACGTCCCAGGAATCGGCCAGTGTGGTGACGATTCCCAGCCCCCGCCCTGACGTGGCGCCCGTATCGGCGTCGGCGTCGGCCTCCCGCGGGGCGGGGAGCTGGGGGTCGGAGTCGGCCACGCTCAGATGGAGGCACGTGCCGTCCCACGTCAGCACGATGTGCGCGGTGCCCGCCGCGTGCACATGGGCGTTCGTGACGAGCTCGGAGACGCTGAGGAGCACGGAATGCGCCGTGTCCGCGGCCCAGTTGTTCCAGGGCAATGACGCCAGGTGCCCGGCAGTCCACTGCCGTGCTGCCCGCACGCCCCTCGCGACCGGAAACGAGCGTGCCCAGCCCACTGCCTTGACTGCCAATGTCCTCACCCCACTTCGTCCGATGTGGTGTTTCTCACCGGTTCGTCTACCCGCTGTTCGCGCAAGCACCCCGTAACTTGCGCAGCACTCCCCGGAAGCGGTGCTTCAGAGTGATCGCCGTGTCCTAAGGTCCCTTCGGCGGCGTTAGCCTTCATCGGCCGGGTGTGCGGCGCAACCGGAAGCCCTCGGCCGGGCCCGGGGTATCCGGTGTGCTCGCGCGCCGTTCCTGTCCCGCGCGCCGGCGCGGTCGTTGTCTAGAGTGAGGTTGGCAGATGGCTGAGCGGACGGGCACGGAGTCACCGAGCAGATCCTCGGTGCCTCCGGGCGGGGGAGGGATCGGCGAGTCGGAGCTGCGCCTGCTGCTGGCCGGCCTGACGGCCGTGCGGGACGGGGATTTCCGTACCCGGCTGCCGGACACGGCCGACGGGCTGCTCGGCGAGATCGCCACCGTGTTCAACGGGATGGCCGACCAGCTGTCGCTGTTCACCTCCGAGGTGACGCGCGTGGCCCGCGAAGTGGGCACCGAGGGGACGCTCGGCGGCCAGGCCGACGTGCCGGGCGTCGGAGGCGCCTGGCTGGACCTCACGGATTCGGTCAATTTCATGGCCGGAAACCTCACGGCCCAGGTGCGCTCCATCGCGCAGGTCGCGACCGCCGTGGCCAAGGGCGACCTCTCGCAGAAGATCACCGTCACCGCGCGCGGGGAGATCCTGGAGCTGAAGGAGACCATCAATACGATGGTCGACCAGCTCTCCGGATTCGCCGGGGAGGTGACGCGCGTGGCCCGCGAGGTCGGCACCGAGGGCCGCCTCGGCGGTCAGGCGGACGTCAAGGGCGTCTCCGGTACGTGGAAGGACCTGACGGAATCGGTCAACGTCATGGCCGACAACCTCACGGCCCAGGTCCGCTCGATCGCCGAGGTCACCACCGCCGTGGCCCAGGGTGACCTGACGCAGAAGATCCGCGTGGACGCGCGCGGGGAGATCCTGGAGCTGAAGGAGACCATCAACACGATGGTCGACCAGCTGTCGGCGTTCGCCGACGAGGTCACGCGCGTGGCCCGGGAGGTGGGGACCGAGGGCAACCTGGGTGGTCAGGCCACCGTGCGGGGGGTCTCCGGCACCTGGAAGGACCTCACCGACAACGTCAACGTGATGGCCTCCAACCTGACCGGCCAGGTGCGCTCCATCGCCCAGGTGGCCACCGCCGTCGCCCGCGGCGACCTCTCGCAGAAGATCATGGTGGAGGCGAAGGGCGAGGTCGCCGCGCTGGCCGGGGTCATCAACACGATGGTCGACACGCTCTCCGCGTTCGCCGACGAGGTCACGCGGGTGGCCCGCGAGGTCGGCACCGAGGGCCGGCTCGGCGGACAGGCCCACGTCCCCAACGTGGCGGGCACCTGGAAGGACCTCACCGACAACGTCAACTCCATGGCGAACAACCTCACCGGCCAGGTCCGCAACATCGCCCTCGTCACGACGGCCGTCGCCAACGGCGACCTGTCCAAGAAGATCGACGTGGACGCGCGCGGCGAGATCCTGGAGTTGAAGACCACCATCAACACGATGGTCGACCAGCTCTCCGCCTTCGCCGCCGAGGTCACCCGCGTCGCCCGGGAGGTCGGCAGCGAGGGCCGGCTCGGCGGCCAGGCCGAGGTCGAGGGCGTCTCGGGCACCTGGAAGCGCCTGACCGAGAACGTCAACGAGCTGGCCGGCAACCTGACCCGCCAGGTCCGGGCCATCGCCGAGGTCGCCAGCGCGGTCGCCGAGGGCGACCTGACCCGCTCGATCACGGTCGACGCCTCCGGCGAGGTCGCCGAACTCAAGGACAACATCAACTCCATGGTCGGTTCGCTGCGGGAGAGCACCCGGGCCAACCAGGAGCAGGACTGGCTCAAGTCCAACCTGGCCCGCATCTCGGGCCTGATGCAGGGCCACCGGGACCTCGCCGTCGTCGCCGAACTCGTCATGGACGAACTGACGCCGCTGGTCGCCGCCCAGTACGGCGCCTTCTACCTCGCCGAGGACCGGCCCGGAGGCACCGTACTCACGCTCGTCGGCTCCTACGGACGTCCCGCGGACACCGAAGTCGGCACCACCTTCGCCCTCGGCGAGTCCCTCGTCGGGCAGGCGGCCCGCAGCCACCGGATCATCGCCACCGACCAGGTCCCCGGCGACTACGTCATCTCCTCCGGCCTGGGCCACACCAGCCCCGGCAGCCTGATCATCCTGCCGATCGTCGTGGACGACCAGGCCCTGGGCGTGATCGAACTCGCCTCGTTCAGTGCCTTCACCCCCGTCCACCGGGACTTCCTCGCCCAGTTGATGGAGACCATCGGCGCCAACGTCAACACGATCGTCGCCAACGCCCGGACCGACGAACTCCTCGGCGAGTCCCAGCGGCTGACCGGAGAACTCCAGGCGCGCTCGGAGGAACTCCAGGTCCAGCAGGAGGAACTCCAGCGCTCCAACGCGGAGCTGGAGGAGAAGGCCGCCCTCCTGGCCAGCCAGAACAGCGACATCGAGGCCAAGAACCTGGAGATCGAGCAGGCCCGGCAGGAACTGGAGACCAGGGCGCAGCAGTTGTCGCTGGCCTCCACCTACAAGTCGGAGTTCCTGGCCAACATGAGCCATGAGCTGCGCACCCCGCTCAACAGCCTTCTCATCCTCGCCCAGCTGCTCGCCCAGAACCCGGCCCGCAACCTCACCCCCAAGCAGGTCGAGTACGCGGGCATCATCCACTCGGCCGGCTCGGACCTGCTCCAGCTGATCAACGACATCCTCGACCTGTCGAAGGTCGAGGCCGGCAAGATGGACATCAATCCCGAGCGGGTGCACCTGCCGCAGCTGCTCGAGTACGTCGACGCCACCTTCCGGCCGATGACCACGCAAAAGAGCCTCGACTTCACCGTCACCACGGCACCCGGCGCCCCCGACGACCTGTTCACCGACGACTCGCGGCTGCGCCAGATCCTGCGCAACCTGCTGTCCAACGCCGTCAAGTTCACCGAACGCGGCGGCGTCGAGCTGCGCATCGAACCCGCGACGGCCCCCGAAATCCCCGCCGGGCTTCCCCGGCGCGGGCCCATCCTGGCCTTCCGTGTGCGGGACACGGGCATCGGCATCCCCGAGCAGCAGCTGGAGGCCGTCTTCGGGGCCTTCCAGCAGGCCGACGGCACCACCAGCCGCAAGTACGGCGGCACCGGCCTCGGGCTCTCCATCAGCCGCGAGATCGCCCAGCTCCTCGGCGGGGCCGTCGTCGCGGAGAGCACGCCCGGCCAGGGCAGTACCTTCACCCTCTACCTGCCGGTCAGCCGCGCGGACTACGAGGACACCGCCCCCCACCCCGACGACCCCGCCGCGCTCGCGGCCGACACCGCGTCCGGAGCGGCCGGCCCGGGCCGTCAGGACGCCCCGGCGCTCCCGGCGCAGCGGAGGGCCCGCCGCCTGCTGGTGATCGAGGAACGGCCGAACGGCCTGCTCTCCCTCGTCGCCGAGAGCGCCGCCCGGGACTTCGCCCCCCGCCACGAGGTGACGGGTGCGCGCGGAGGTATCCAGGTGGTCAACGCCACGAGCTCGAGGGAGGCCGCCGCCGCGCTGGCATCGGACCCCTTCCACTGCGTCGTCCTGGAACTGGACATGCCCGACGGCGAAGCGCTGGAGTTCCTCGACGCGCTCGACGGGGACCCGGCCCTGTCCTCGCTCCCCGTCCTCGCCCACAACAACCCCCGCGTCAGAACCGGTCAGGAGGAGGCCCTGCGCCGGCGGTCCGCATCACGCCACGTCGAACTGCTCTCCAGCCTGGACGAGCTGCGCGAACGCATCGCGCTCCACCTGTCCGCCGAGCAGCCGGGGGACGTGCTGCCCCCCGTCTTCGGCGTCACGCACGGGCAGCAGGCCGCGCCGGTGTTCGACGGCGACCTGGCCGGACGCACCGTCCTCGTCGTCGACGACGACGCCCGCAACCTGTTCGCCCTCAGCGGGGTCCTGGAACTGCACGGCATGCGCGTGCTCCACGCCGAGGACGGACGCAAGGGCATCGACGCCCTCACCCACAACACGGGTGTCGACCTGATCCTGATGGACGTGATGATGCCCGAACTGGACGGCTACGCCGCCACCGCCGAGATCCGGCGGATGCCGGCGTACGCGGACCTGCCCATCATCGCGGTCACCGCCAAGGCCATGCCCGGGGACCGGGAGAAGAGCCTCGCCGCGGGCGCCAGCGACTACGTGACCAAGCCGGTGGACGCCGACGACCTCATCGCCCGCGTCCGGCACTGGCTCACGCGATGAGCGGGGACACGCAACGGCACGACGCCGGGCCCCCGCAGCGGGTGACGGCCACCGACCAGGCCGCCCGCGCCATCCCGCACCAGGCTCCGACCCCGATGGGGCGCCTCGTCGCCACCGTCGAACGGCTGCGCCGGGAGGTGCTGGAGGCACAGGCCGCGGCCGACGGCCGAGCCCTGGTCGAACTGGCCAAGGGCATCCTGATCGGGCAACTGCACTGCACCCCGGCCGCGGCCGCACGGCAGCTCGACGTGCTGTGCCGCGACAGCGGGATGACCCTCCTCGAACTCGCCGCCGACATCGTCAACCAGGCGTCGCGCGACCACGTCAGCGAGATCGCCGCCGAATTCGTCGAGCGCACCGGAACGGCCGACCACCCGGCCGAGCGGCACTCCGCACTGTCCGTCCGGCTGCGCACCGCCGAGAGCGGCATGCTGGCCGCCGCCGCCGACACCCAGGCGGTGGCCGAGTCCCTCCTGACGAACGCCCTGCGCCCCCTGGGAGCCGTCGCCGTGGCCGTGTGGACCGCGGTGTCCGACGGGTCGCTGGCCCTCGCCGGCCACGCAGGGTTCCGCCCCGGCGAGGCCGCCCGCTGGCGCCACGTCCCCCCGGGCGTCTCCACCGTTGCCCGTCTGGCCCTGAGGGAGCGGCGGCTGGTCACCCTCGCCGGCCTCAAACGCGAAGGGCTGCCCTCGATCGGCCATCTCCAGTGGCCCGACGGCGGCCGGATGGCCGCACCCACGGGAACGGGCGGACGGATCCACGGGGTCCTGGAAATCTGCTGGCCGCACACCTTGGCGCCCCAGCCGCCGCAGATCGAGCGCCAGGTCGAGGCCCTCGCCGAGCTGTGTGCGCGCACCATGGACGCCTCGCCCCCGTGCGACGTCGCGGGCGGCGACGCGGTGCTCCCGGACGTCGTGGAGCTCATCGACCTCGCCGAGGGACTGCAGGACCCCGCCGTGGTGCTCACCCCCGTCCTCGACCCCGGGGGCCGGCTCGTCGACTTCCGGATCCGGCACGCCGGCAGCCGGTTCGTCGACCCGGTGGGACGGCCGCGCGGTGACGTCAACGGTGCGCTGCTCCTGGAGGCCTATCCGACGGCCGCGGGCGAGAGCGGGCTGTTCGACATCATCGAGCGCGTGCACGCGACGGGCGAGCCCTTCCGGGCCGAACGCATGAGTCTGACCGCCCTCGTCGACCAGATTCCGCTCACCTCGGTCGCGGACATCAGCGTCAGCCGCCACGGCGCCGCCGTCCTGCTGATCTGGCGGATCGAGGACGAGACGGCCCGGCTGGCCAACCTGCTGCAGCACGCCCAGCGACTGGGCCGGATCGGCGGTTTCGAGGAGAACCTCGCCACCGGAGAGACCACCTGGAACGCGCAGCTCTACGCGCTCCACGGGCTCCCGGCCACCGCGCCCCCGGTACGGCTGCAGGAACTGCCCGGCTACGCCCACCCGGACGACTCCGCCGCCCTCGGCCGCTTCCTGCGGGCGGTGCTCCGCCACCGGCGTCCCGCCTCGGTCAATCTCCGCCTCCGGCGGCCCGACGGCATCACCCGCCACATCCGGGTCGTCGCCGAGCCCGTCCTCGACGCCAACCAGCGCCTGTACGCCGTGCGCGGCGCCTACCAGGACATCTCCGCCCAGCACTGGACCGAGGTGGCGCTGGCCGCGACCAGGGACCAGCTCGCCCACACCGAGGCCGAGTCCGCCGAACGCAACCGGCTGGCCCTCCAGCTCCAGCACGCCATCATGCCGCCCACGCCACCGGCCATCGAGGCCCCGGGCCTGCGGGTCGCCGTCCGCTACCGGCCCGCGGAGACCGAATCGCTCGTCGGCGGCGACTGGTACGACACCGTGGTGCTGCCCTCCGGACTGATCCTGCTGTCCGTGGGCGACGTCGCCGGCCACGGCATCGAGGCGGCCACCGGCATGGTCGTGCTCCGCAACGCCCTGCGCGGCCTCGCCGTGACGGGTGCCGGACCCGCCCAGCTGCTGTCCTGGCTGAACACGGTCACCCATCACCTGGCCAAGCACGTGACGGCCACCGCCGTGTGCGGGCTCTTCGACCCCAGCACGAGGGTGATGCGCTGGGCGCGCGCGGGCCACCTGCCGCCCGTACTCGTCCGCGGGGGCGAGGCCGACGCGTTCCCCCTCATCGAGGGCCTGCTCCTGGGAGCCCTGCCCGACGTCACGTACGTCGAACGGGAGGTGCAGCTCGAATCGGACGACACGCTGCTGATGTTCACGGACGGCCTGGTGGAACGGCGGGACTCCTCGGTGCAGGACTCGCTCCGCCACCTCCTGCACGCCGCGGGCGCCAGCGCCGGGGATCTGGACGGCCAACTGGACCGGCTCCTCGCCGAGAGCCGGTCCGACACGGACGACGACACGTGCGTGATCGGCATCCAGGTCGGCTGAGGGTCCGGTCGAGCCAACCGTCCGGCCGATGGCCCGATGGCCCGATGGCCCGATGGCCCGATGGCCGTCGCCGTACTGCTCAGGTCGCAGGGCCGCAGGCCGGAAATCATCATCAGGGCGCACGGGTTGACCCCGCGAGCTCGCAAAGATGTCCCTCATGGCACAAGAACTCGCAACCCTCGTCCAGCAGACCGCGGACCGTCTGGCCGAGCAGCGCGTCGGCGTGGTGGTGGCCGCGCTGGCGCACGACGCCGTGGAGATCCGGGGAGCCGGCAGCACCGGCGCGGCGCACAGCCGCACCCCCGGCCCCGACACCCTGTTCGAGATCGGTTCGGTGACCAAGTCGTTCACCGCCCTGGCCCTGGCGCGCCTGGTCTCCGCCGGCACGGTGGCCCTGGACGAGCCGCTGCGCGATCTGCTGCCCGAGGGGACGGCCGTACCGTCCCGGGACGGCAGGCAGATCTCCCTGGAGCACCTGGCCACCCACACCTCCGGCCTGCCCCGGCTGCCCCGGGGCATGCTGCTGCAGGCTCTGCTGCGCCCGTGGAAGCCGGATCCGTACGCCGGCTGCACGGCAGGGGCCCTGCTGTCCGGGCTGGCCGGGACCCGCCTGGGGGCCACACCGGGAAAACGGTTCCGCTACTCCAACCTCGGCGCCGGGCTGCTGGGGCTGGCCCTCGCCCGCCGGGCCGGCGTCGGGTACGAGACGCTCATCACCCGCGAGATCTGCGCCCCTTTGGGCATGAGCGACACCCTCGTGACGGTGGACGGCGCCCGCTCGGGACGCTGCGCCGAGGGCCACACCCGCCGCGGACGGCCCACCGCACCGTGGCACCTCGCCGACCTGGCGGGAGCCGGCGGCCTGCGGTCCACCGCGACCGACCTGGTGGCCTTCGTACGGGCCCAGTTGGACGGGGGTCCGGAGGGGCTCGCCGACGCGATCAGCCTGTGCCGGACGGTCGAGCACCGTACGAGCCCCTTCGCCCGGGTGCACCTCGGCTGGATGGCCCACCGCCTCCACCCCCGACAGGGCGGCCACCTCCAGATCTGGCACAACGGAGGCACCGGGGGCTTCACCTCCTTCGTGGGCTTCGACCCGGAGAAGGGGGTCGCCGTCATTGCCCTCGGCAACACCCAGCGCCCGGTGGACGGCCCTGCGTTCGACCTCCTGCGCACCCTGCAGGCGGAGCACGCGGTGACCTCCTAGACTCGGTTTCAAGATCCAAAACGCCGAGACGGGGGACCCTGTGAAGACGTGGACGCCGCTGACAACGGCAAGGAACTGCGGTCCGCAGGAGGGACCTCTCCGGGGCCATGTCGATCCCCGTGTGCCCGCGCGCCCGGCCGTCTGACGGCGGCATCTCCGCCCCGGCCAGTGACGTTTCTGCGGTGAAAGGGCTGCGCCATTGGGGTGAGTAAAGCCTTCGCAAGCGAACGTTCTGCTGTTCACCAAGGAAAGATCTGCATTGGGTAAAGAGCCGTTGTGTCGTGACGGCTCTCGCCCTTCCCTGTGCCGACGCGCCCCTCGGAGGAACCGAACGATGACTTACGGGAACAAGCTGCGGGAACAGATCGCTAAGCCGGGCACCACCCCCCTGATCGGGGTGTACGACATGTACTCGGCCTCCGTGGCCGCCCAGCACTACGACGGAATGTTCGTGTCCGGGTTCGGCTTCGCAGCCTCGTACTACGGACTGCCCGACATCGGCTTCATCGCCTGGCCCGACATGGTGGCCTTCGTGCAGCGGCTGCGCGGAGCCTTCCCCCAGCACCACCTCCTCGTCGACATCGACGACGGCTACGTCGACCCGGAGGTGGCCTGCCACGTCGTGGAAGGCCTGGAGCGGATGGGCGCCTCCGGCGTCATCCTCGAGGACCAGAAGCGTCCGCGGCGGTGCGGGCACGCCGACGGCAAGCAGGTGCTGCCCCTGCCCGAGTACCTCGAAAAGCTGGAGATGGTGCTGGCCACCCGCAAGGACCTGGTCGTCGTCGCACGCACCGACGCGACGGAGGAGGCCGACATCATCCACCGGGCGCAGGCCCTGGCGGCGACGGACGCCGACGTCGTCCTGGTCGACGGGGTGCGCAGCGTGGAGTGGATCGAGCGGATCCGCGAGGCGGTCGGCGGCAAGCCGCTCCTGTTCAACCAGATCGCCGGCGGCAAGTCGCCCCGTCTGTCCCTCGGCGAGCTGACCGACCTCGGCGTGGACGTGGCCATCTACAGCACGCCGTGCCTCTTCGCCGCGCACAAGGCCATGGACACGGCACTGGCCGAACTGAGGCTCGCCGACGGGAGGCTGCCCGAGACCGAAGGGGGTGGGGACGTCGGAGTCGGGGAGTCCACCCGGCTGCTGGCCAAGAACATCACGCGCCACCACCCCGTCCCCGGAGCGCGTGAGAGCGTGGGCGTGTGACCGGCGCACGCATCCGGGCCGCCGCATGTCTGGCGGTCGCCTTCCTCGGCGGTGGCGCGGCGCCGGCCGCCGCGAGCGGGAGCCTGATCACCGTCATCGACAACTCGCACCTCGACTCCGTGGTGGAGGTCGACCGGACCGCCAACGTCCAGAGCGGGAGCGGAACCGCGGGCAGCGATCACGACGGCGGCGCCGTCGACGTGCTCGCCCTGCTCGTCGGCGTGGCGCATCCCGAGCAGGACGGGGGCTGAGCCGGACCCCGCGAACCGGTGACGGGAAGGGCCGGGCCGCCGGAGCGGTCCGGCCCTTCCCGTGCCCACGGAGGGGCGCGGGCGATGCCCGCGGCCGGAGCCTGCAGGTGCGCACCCCTCGGGCGCACCGCACCATGACCGTGTATGCCCACCCCGCGGCGAAGGAGACGGACATGCCCTCGGGCCCCGCGCCACACACGACGTCTTCGCCCCCCGACGCGGCTGCCGAGTGCCGGCTGCTGGTGGTCCGGCATGCCAAAGCCGTGCCGAAAGGCCTGATCGAGGACGTCGAGCGTCCCCTCAGCGACCGCGGGAGGGCCGACGCACCCCGTACGGGCGCCTGGCTGGCCGAGGCCGGCTACCGGCCCGACCTGACCCTGTGCTCCCCGGCGCGCAGGACCCGCCAGACCTGGCAGCTGCTGGCCCCGGCCCTGCCGGAGCCACCCGCGGCCGTGTACGACGATCGCCTCTACAACGCCGAGCCGAACGTGCTGGCCACCGTGGTGACGGAGGGTGCGGCAGGCCTGGGGTGCGTGGTATTGGTCGGCCACAACCCGGGCCTCCACGAACTGGCCTCGGCCCTGTGCGGATCCGGTCCGCGCAAGCTGCTGGAGAAACTCAGGGACGGCTTCCCGACCGCGGGCGTCGCGGTGGTGGACCTGCCGGGCGGCTGGGAGACCCTCACTCCCGGCGCCGGCCACCTGACGGCCTTCTGGTCACCGCGGCGCTGACGGCGTCTGCGCCTGCCGTCCCTCTCTCCCGTCCCTGACGCACGCACACCTGCCCGCCGGCGCGAACCGGGCAGTTCACCCCGTGCGCCGTGTGGACGATCTCGTCGCGGCTCCGGCGGTCGTGGTCGACCGCGGGTTGATCGGATCAATGCCGTGCGCCGCCCGCGCCCCCACGTCGCGTCCCCGGCTGATTGGATGCCGGTGGCCGGTGCGCGAGGCGGCCGGTGGCGTGGGTCGGTGCCGACCGTTCGGTCCGGCCTGCCGGGAGCACAGCCCGGCCGCCGGGCGTTGGACGGTCGAAGGGAGCGATCCGTTGCACGCACCGCATGACCCGAGCGATGAGGAGGAACCGATGAGGGCGGCCGATCAGGGACGGCAGTGGCCGGACGAGGTCAGCGTGGACAACGCGAGGGCGACGCTGCTGCAGCTCCTCGCCCGGGCGGGTGTCCCGTCCGCTGACGCGCGGCACCTGATCGGGCTGCTGGAGGCCGGTGCACTGGCTCTCGCGCACCAGGAGCTGAGCGGCGGCCGGAACGTACCGGGGGACAAGGGCGAGGCGTACGAATCCGGTTGGCTCGACGGTGCCGGGGATCTCCTGGAGGGGCTCGGCGCCCTCGCCGAGCGGACCCTCGTACGGGTCGTGGGGGAAGACGGGCAGGCCCCGGCCGGGGAGCGTCCTCGCGCCGGGCGCATGGAGGTGGAACGGGCGCGGGTGGCCGTCACACCGCTGTACTTGTCGTTCACCGCGGTTTCGGAGCTGGACCCCGAGGTGACCGAGGAGGTGCTCGTCGCCGTCCTCGGCACGATGACCCCCCGGCAGCGGGCGGGGTACGCCGGGCGGCTGACCGAGTTCGCCGCCGTCCATCGGGCCCGGCTGGAGCGGCTGTTCGCCGCATACGGGCCGGGCAGTGCCACCACGGTGCACGGCCGCTATTCGCTCCTCCACTCCACCACGAGCGTCGCCGTGCTGGAACGGCTCGTCGCCGCGCCGCAGGAGCTGCGCGAGGAGTGGGACGTCGCGGAGCTGCCGCCGGCCTGGCTGGACGGGCTCATGACCGCCTGGAACGCCCCGTCCTGAACACCGCCCCGCAGCGGGGCCGTCCCCCTGTCACAGGGCGCGGGTGTGCGCACACGTCGTGAGGGCGGCGGAGGTGGGGATGCGCATGCGGCGCAGCAGGTCGCGGGTGGTGCGCAGGGTCAGGGTGCTGCGCCAGGTGAGCCCGGGGTGGCGGGACCGCAGGTGCGACACGGCCCGCGTGCCCAGCCCTGTGGAGTGCAGGTCTTCGTCGATGTCGATGCTGGTGATCGTTCCCTCGCCGCAGGTGGCGCAGGCCCGGTAGTGGATCTGGCCGACGACCCTGCGGACGTGGACCAGGAGCAGGCACTCCTCGCCGGGGCCGGGGTCGCCGGGGATGTGGGTGGAGAGGAACTCGACGTCGCGGTACGCGAAGAGCCTGCGGCGCAGCCGCCTGCCCAGCCCGCCGCGGCGGCTGCGCCGTGCCCTGTGCAGAGGCGCCTTGGTCTCGGGGGCGGAACGGAAGAGGACGCTCGTGGGACGTGCGTGTTCGCCGGACATGGACCTCGTGTGCCCAGGCCGCGGCCGCTGACGCCCCCGTGGTGGGGCCGCGTGCACGTGCGCCCCTACTGCGGCGGGCGGCAGGCCCGCAGGGCGGCGGCTGTGTGGACGGCGGCCCCGGTGGCCAGGGCTTCCTCGTCGAAGACGACGCGGTTGGAGTGGCAGTCGGGCGCTTGTTCGGGCGGGATGCCGGGCGGGCGCGCCCCGAGGAAGGCCATCGTGCCCGGCACGCGCTGCAGGACGTAGGAGAAGTCCTCGGCGCCCATGAGGGGCTCGCCCAGGTGGTGCACCCGGTCGGGCCCGAGGAGCTCGGCCGCGGTGTCGTGGAGGGCCGCCGTGTGGGCGGCGTCGTTGACGACGGGCGGGTACCCCTCGGTCAGCGTGACGTCGGCGTGGGCTCCGTGTGCGGCGGCGACATGGTGGGCGACGCGGGTGATGTTGTCGCGCACCAGCTGCCGGGCGCCGGGGGAGAGGGTGCGGAAGGTGCCGTGGATCTCGGCCGTCTCGGGGATGACGTTGGTGGTCGTACCGGCGTGGATCGAGGCGACGGTGACCACGGCCGGATCGAAGAGGTCGACGGTCCGCGTGACCATCGACTGCAGGGCCTGGACGATCTCGCAGGCGACGGGGACGGGGTCGAGCGCCCGGTGCGGTGCCGAGGCGTGCCCGCCGCGGCCGCGTACGGTCACGTGCAGTCCGTCGGAGGCGGCGAACGTCGGGCCCGGCCGCAGGTGGAGGGTGCCGCTGTCGAAGCGTGTGGTGACATGCAGGGCGAACGCGGCCGCGACCCCGCTGCCGTCGGGGGTCTCCAGTACTCCCTCGTCGATCATGTGCCGGGCGCCGCCGCCGGATTCCTCCGCGGGCTGGAACATGAAGACGACGCGGCCCGCCAGTTGTTCGCGCCGGGCCGCGAGCAGCCGGGCGGCCCCGACCAGCATGGCCGTGTGGGTGTCGTGCCCGCAGGCGTGCATGGCCCCCGGCACCTGGGAGGCGAAGTCCAGACCGCTCTCCTCGTCCACGGGCAGCGCGTCCATGTCGGCGCGCAGCAGGACGGCCGGACCGGGCCGGGCGCCTTCGAGGGTGGCGGTGACCGAACTCAGGCGGGTGCCGGTGGCCAGGTCGAGTCCGAGCCCGGCCAGTGCCTCCAGGACCGCCTGCTGGGTGCGGGGCAGTTGCGTGCCCAGCTCGGGGAAGCGGTGGATGCTCCGGCGCAGGGCCAGGATGCCGGGCAGGGCGGCGTGCGCGTCGGCGAGCAGCCCCTCGAAACGGGTCATACGGCGATCCCTGCCCCGCATTCCGGGCCGCCACGCCGATGGCGCCCGGGGGCGTTCCGCGACGGGAAGCGGGCTCCGGGCATGTCTACGCGTGTCCGACGGGCGGATCGTATGTCGGAACGTACCGGCGCGAAGATCCCCGATTGGATCATCGGCCACACATGTCCCTCGAACGGAATCAAACGCTCCGTGATCGGGAGAGAATCCCGGCCAACGGGCCCTGGAGGGGCACTCCCTGGCCCGGAGTGACATGAGCTGTATCGAGATCCAGAAGAAGACCAGAAGACCAGAAGACCAGAAGACCAAATTCAAAAGATCTGAAGATCAGAAGATCAGGGGAAGACGCCCGTGCGACGAAGGATTTTCGGCGCGGCCGCCACCGCGGTTGTGTTCGGTCTGTTGATACCGCTGTCCGGATGTGGGAGTTCCGAGGACGGGGCGGACGACGGCACGCTGCGCCTGGTCGCCGCCGAGTACGGCGACACCCCGGCCAACAGTTCCAAAGCCTTTTGGGACAAGGTGACGGCGGCCTTCACCGCCGCGCACCCCGGGATCAAGGTCGAGGTCAAGCTCCTGCCGTGGGCCGACATCGACCGCGAGGTCTCCCGCATGGTCAAGGCCGGCAAGGCGCCGGACATGGCGCTGATGGGCTCCTACTCGGACTTCGCGGCCCAGGGCAAGCTCTACTCCGCGGACGAACTCCTGCCCGTCGCCGCCGAGGCGAACTTCCTCCAGCCGCTCGCCGAGGCGGGCACCATCGGCACCAGCCTCTACGGTCTGCCCTTCGTGGCGAGCAGCCGCCTGCTGTTCTACAACGAGGCGCTGTTCACCAAGGCGGGCGTCAGCGCTCCCAAGACATGGTCCCAGCTCAAGTCCGCCGCGAAGGCGCTCAAGGACAAGGGCGTGAAGTTCCCCTACGCCCTGCCGCTGGGCCCGGAGGAGGCGCACGCGGAGGCGATGATCTGGGAGCTGAGCAACGGCGGCGGCTACGCCGACAGCAGCGGCAACTACAGCCTGGCCTCCGATCGCAACATCGAGACCTGGCGCTGGGTCAAGGACAACCTGGTCACCCCCGGCTACACCGGTCCCACCCAGCCGTCCCAGCTGAACCGCGCCGACGCCTTCGCCGCGTTCCTGCGCGGCGAGGTCGGCATGCTCAACGGCTACCCCTCGCTCGCCCATGAAGCGGCCGCCAAGGGCATCACCGTCGGCACCGTCTCCATGCCGGTCTCGGACACGCTCGGCGCCGAAGACGTGCCCCCGACCGTGGGCGTGGCCGACTGGATGATGGCCTTCAAGCAGAACGGCAACCGCGCCGAGATCGGGGCGTTCCTGGACTTCGTCTACCAGGACAAGAACCTGTCCGACTTCGCCAACCGCTACCACCTGCTGCCGTCCACCGTCTCCGCCGCGCGCACCCCGGCCGGCGGCGGCCTCGACAAGAACGACGAGCAGTTCCTGACCGCGCTGCGCGGTGCACAGCTCTATCCGGTGAACGACCCGTCCTGGATGGCGGTCAGCGACACCATCAAGCGCAACATCGGGCGTGCCGTGGAACCGGGCGGAGACCCGCAGGCCGTTCTGCAGGACATCGCCGCCAAAGCCGCCGACGCCGGCGCGAAGAGCTGACGGCGGCAGCTCGCCGATCCGCCGACGCGGGAGCGGCCGGGAGCGGCCGGGACCGGCCGGCGCCACCGCGCGGGTCGCTATGGGCCGACCGCCGGATCGCTGGTGAACAGCGGAATGAACACCGGGCGGGCCAGAACGACCAGCAGGCCGAGCACGACGCCG
>NZ_JBEZLA010000034.1:0-81447 GCF_040651925.1 Streptomyces sp. NPDC048349
CCCGTACTGGACGTACTTGGGCTTTCGGCCGGTGCGGCGAGAGTGCGTGCCGGGCACCGCGACGCCGCGGACCTCCGTCAGACACCCCCTAGTCCTGTTTCAGGACGAACGAGGTGCGGGCCACCGGCATGCCGGGGGCCTTGACCTCGACCACGTAGGTGTCCGGGCCGGCGGTCCCCGCCGGAGGCGACTGGCACTGGTCGGCCGCGCTGAACCTGCGGTCCCACTCCACGGACTGCCTGGTCTCCCCCTGCGCCGGGAGCCGGAAGAACGCGCTGCCCGGTCCCGTCGGGCAGTCGGCCGAGGACCACACGGCCTTGTTGCTGGTCGCCTGAAGGATGGTCAGGACGGCCTGCCCGGGGCCGAGATCGACCTTGCAGGTGGTGCCGGCGATGTTGCGGGCGACGAGTTCGAGGCGGGGCTTCTCGTTCGCCTCGTACTCGTTCTTCACGCTCTTGACCTCCCACTGCAGCGCCGCCGGCGCGCACGTGGGCAGGCTCGGGTCCGCCGGGACCGGGGCCGGGGCCGCGCCGCCGCCCGGGCCGCCGGAGCCCGTACCGGTCGCACCGCCGGCGCCCGTACCGCCGCCCGGTTCGCCGTTCTTGCCCGCGCCGGCGGCCGAGCCGCCGCCCTCGGATCCGGTGCCGCCGCCGCCCGACTCCGGTCGTCCGCCCGGGGCCTGACTGATCGCCGGCCCCGTGCCCGCCGGGCCGGGGGTGATCGAGGCGAGGGGATCGGGGTGGCCCTGGCCCTTCCCGTTCGTACTCGACTTCCCCCCGCCGGAACTGACGGTCCATACGGCGAGGAGCGCGAGGAGCGCGACGACGGACGCCAGCACAGCCCTCCGTCGCCAGTAGATGGAGGAGGGGAGCGGCCCGACCGGATTGCGCAGAGATCCCACGGACGGAACTTTACGAGAGTCCGCGGCCCGATCGGTGCCCCCCATGCCGCGCGGCAGGTTTGTTCTGCCGATGATCATCCTGCGGGTGCAGCCGGGAGCGCCGGGAATCGGCCAGGGATCCGACGCGGGCGCCCCGCTCGCCTGGGTACCGTCGGTGACCATGGACAGCGCAGGCCAGCGCAGGCCGCTACCTCGACATCACCGATTTCGCCCGTTCCACACCCGCCCGGGTGCGGTCGGCGTCCGAGGTCTGGACGGAGTACGGGCTGCTGCTCTTCGGAGTGCTCTTCCTGGCCGTCCGGTGGCGTGCGCGCGGGCGGTCCGGCACCGGTCCGGTGGCCCTGGCCGCCCTCTTCGTCCTGGCGCTCGCGGGCCCGGCCGGCCGGGCCGCCGCCGCCATGCGGGCGAGCGGGCTACCGTCAGTCGTCTGGTTCACCGGCCCGGGCCCCGCAAGGTAGGGCGAAACGTGCCAGGATGCCGTCTGCCATGACTGCATCCCCCATCACCTCGCCCGGATCGCGCGGATCCTCCGGCTCCCCCGAGTCCCCCGAGTCCCCCGCGGTCCCGCACGCCCTGCACTCGCCCGTCATCGCGTGGTTCGACGAGCACGCCCGCGACCTGCCCTGGCGCCGTCCCGAGGCCGGCCCCTGGGGGGTCATGGTCAGCGAGTTCATGCTCCAGCAGACCCCCGTCAGCCGCGTCCTGCCGGTGTACGAGCAGTGGCTCGCCCGGTGGCCCCGCCCCGCCGACCTGGCCGCCGAGGCCCCGGGCGAGGCCGTACGGGCATGGGGGCGGCTGGGCTACCCGCGCCGGGCGCTGCGGCTGCACGGCGCGGCCGTCGCGATAACGGAGCGGCACGGGGGCGACGTACCGCGGGAGCACGCCCAGCTGCTGGCGCTGCCCGGGATCGGCGAGTACACCGCGGCCGCCGTGGCCTCCTTCGCGTACGGGCAGCGCCACCCCGTGCTCGACACCAACGTGCGGCGGGTCTTCGCCCGCACCGCCACCGGCGTCGAGTACCCGCCGAACGCCACCACCGCCGCCGAACGGCGCCTGGCCCGGGAGCTGCTGCCCGCGGACGAGGACACCGCGGCCCGCTGGGCGGCGGCCTCCATGGAGCTCGGCGCGCTGGTGTGCACGGCCAAGAACCCCGACTGCGCCCGCTGCCCGGTGGCCGGGCTGTGTGCGTGGCGCCTGGCCGGGAAGCCGCCGCACGACGGGCCGCCGCGGCGCGGGCAGACGTACGCCGGGACCGACCGCCAGGTGCGGGGCCGGCTGCTGGCCGTGCTCCGGGAGGCGGTGGGGCCGGTTCCGCAGGCCGTGCTCGACACGGTCTGGGAGGAGCCGGTGCAGCGCGCCCGGGCGCTCGACGGGCTGGTCTCCGACGGGCTGGTGGAGCCGCTGGAGGGAGGCGCGTACCGGCTTCCGCAGACCTCACCGCCGGGGCCTAGAAGCTGAGCCGATGATTCCGCTTTCTGCGGTGAAACCCCAGCTCACGGGCACTGTTACACAACCTATGGGTGTCCGTGCGCCCACCGAAGTCTGGCCCGCACAGGCCCGTGACAACCCCTCCGTACCTTCGGATCCGTAAGGCAGCGGATGAGCGGTGGCACGGAACGGAGGCGGTCTGAGATGGCGCACGGCGAGGTACTCGAATTCGAGGAGTACGTACGCACTCGGCAGGACGCGCTGCTGCGCAGTGCCCGTCGCCTGGTCCCGGACCCCACCGACGCCCAGGACCTGCTGCAGACCGCCCTCGTGCGCACCTACGGCCGCTGGGACGGCATCGCCGACAAGTCCCTGGCCGACGCCTACCTCCGCCGTGTCATGATCAACACGCGGACCGAATGGTGGCGGGCGCGCAAGCTCGACGAGGTCCCCACCGAACAGCTCCCCGACGCCTCCGTCGAGGACGGCTCCGACCAGCGCGCCGACCGCGCCCTGCTCATGGACATCCTCAAGGTCCTCGCACCCAAACAGCGCAGCGTGGTCGTCCTGCGGCACTGGGAGCAGATGAGCACCGAGGAGACGGCCGCCGCACTCGGCATGTCTGCGGGTACGGTGAAGAGCACGCTGCATCGCGCGCTGGCCCGCCTCCGGCAGGAACTGGAGAGCCGGGACCTGGACATGCGCGCGCTGGAACGCGGTGAGCACACCATCCGGTACGAAGGGCGTGAGCGGTGCGCGGCCTGAACGGCCAAGGACTGACCGGCAGACGTTCGCTGGTCCTGGTGTCGGCGGGGACGGTCGTCCTCGTCGGCACAGCCGTGTTCGCGGTCGGTTGCGCCACGGGCGGCACGGGCCTGCGCGACGGCGGCCCCGCACGCACGGACCCGGTGGCCAAGACCGCCCCGTCCGCCGCTTCCCCCGAATCCACCTCCGAGGCGTCGGCGGCCCCGTCCGGCAAGCCGCTGAAGAAGGTCGACCCGGTGGCGCTGCTGAAGGCGGACCCCAAGGTCAGCGCCGAGGTCAAGCGGGACCTCAAGCCCTGTACGGGCAAGGAGTACCCGGTGGACGTGAGCTACGGGAAGGTCACCGGCAGCACGGTCGTCGACATCGTGGTCAACGTCTTGTCGTGCGCCGACGCGCTGGGGCGCGGTTCGTACGTGTACCGCGCGGACGGCGCCACGTACGAGAATGTCTTCTCGGACGAGCAGCCGCCCGTCTACGCGGAGATCGACCGGGGCGACCTGGTGGTCACCAAGCAGGTCTACGCGAAGAGCGACCCGCTCGCCTACCCCTCGGGTGAGGACGTGATCACGTACCGCTGGAACGGGGAGAAGTTCACCGAGCAGGACCGGGTGCACTCCGAGTACAGCAACGTGGTCGACGGCGGCGGCCAGCCCGCTCCGGCCGTACCGCAGAAGAACTGACTGCCGCAGAACCGAGTACCGAAGAACCGAGGCGAGGCGTGCGCATGGCCGAGACCCATGTCCTGTTCGTGGAGGACGACGACGTCATCCGTGAGGCCACGACCCTGGCGCTGGAACGCGACGGGTTCGTGGTCACCGCCATGCCCGACGGCCTGTCCGGCCTGGAGTCCTTCCGGGCGCACCGGCCCGACATCGCGCTGCTCGACGTGATGGTCCCCGGCATGGACGGCGTGAGCCTGTGCCGCCGCATCCGCGACGAGTCCACCGTCCCGGTGATCATGCTGTCGGCGCGCGCCGACTCCATCGACGTGGTGCTCGGCCTGGAGGCGGGGGCCGACGACTACGTCACCAAGCCGTTCGACGGCTCGGTGCTCGTCGCCCGGATCCGCGCGGTGCTGCGCCGCTTCGGCCACGCCGGCGGCCCCCAGGGCGGCAACCACGGCTCCTCCGACGAGGGTCAGGACGCGGAGCGCGGGGTGCTCTCCTTCGGCGACCTGGAGGTCGACACCGAGGGCATGGAGGTGCGCAAGTCGGGCGCGGCGGTGGCGCTGACCCCGACCGAGATGCGGCTGCTGCTGGAGTTCTCCTCCGCGCCCGGCACCGTGCTCTCGCGCGACCGGCTGCTGGAGCGGGTCTGGGACTACGACTGGGGCGGCGACACCCGCGTCGTCGACGTCCACGTCCAACGGCTGCGCACCAAGATCGGACAGGACCGGATCGAGACGGTCCGGGGCTTCGGATACAAGCTCAAGGCATGAGACGGTTCACCCTGCGCACGGGGATCCGCTGGAAGATCACCATCGCCGTCGCCGCCGTGGGCGCCCTCACGGCGGTCGCGCTGAGCCTGGTGGTGCACAGCGCTGCCCGGGTGTCGATGCTGGAGAGCGCCCGCGAGGTCCAGCTGGACCGCGTGCAGTTCATCTCCCGCAACGCCGAGGCCGGGCGCAAGCCGCCGATGGGCGCCAAGCTCAACGACCCCGACCTGCCCGCCCCGCTGCGGGAGAAGGCGCGCTCCGGGCGGCGCGGCACGTACGTCCAGGAGTCCGCGAAGGCGGCCCCGGAGGTGTGGGCCGCGGTACCGCTCGAGAACGGGCAGGTGCTGTCGCTGCACACGCAGTTCCGGGAGAGCGCCAACATGGTGCGCGACCTCGACCGGGCGCTGGTCGTCGGCTCGCTGGCCGTGGTGATAGGCGGATCGGCGCTGGGCGTGCTCATCGGCGGCCAGATCTCGCGCCGCCTGCGCAAGGCCGCGGCGGCCGCGCAGCGGGTGGCGCACGGGGATCCCGCGGTACGGGTGCGGGACGCGGTCGGGGGCGTCGTACGCGACGAGACGGACGACCTCGCGCGGGCCGTGGACGCCATGGCCGACGCCCTCCAGCAGCGGCTGGAGGCCGAGCGGCGGGTCACCGCGGACATCGCGCACGAGCTGCGGACACCGGTGACCGGCCTGCTGACGGCGGCGGAGCTGCTGCCGCCGGGCCGGCCGACCGAACTCGTACGGGACCGCGCGCAGGCCATGCGGGTGCTGGTCGAGGACGTGCTGGAGGTGGCCCGGCTGGACAGCGCGTCCGAGCGGGCGGAGCTGCAGGACGTGGCGCTGGGCGAGTTCGTGAGCCGGCGGGTGACGGCGCTGATGCCGGAGGCGTCGGTACGGGTCGTCGCGGACGAGATCGTCAGCACCGACCCCCGGCGCCTGGAGCGGATCCTGGGGAACCTGCTGGCCAATGCCGGGCGGTACGGTCAGCCGCCGGTCCAGGTCGACGTGGAGGGCCGCGTCGTGCGGATCCGGGACCACGGGCCTGGCTTCCCCGAGGCGCTGCTGCGCGAGGGGCCGAGCCGGTTCCGGACCGGGTCCACCGACCGGGCGGGCGTGGGGCACGGGCTGGGGCTGACCATCGCCGAGGGCCAGGCGCGGGTGCTCGGCGCCCGGCTGACCTTCCGCAACGTGGCCGCCCCGGCGGGCCCGGACCACGGGGTCGCGGCGGCGGGCGCGGTGGCGGTGCTGTGGCTGCCGGAGCACGCTCCGACGGCGACGGGCAGCTTTCCGGTGATCACGCCGCAGCGCTAGGCCGGCTCTGCTGGCGCCGTCCGGTCGGCGCCCCGGACCTGCCGTGCGCGGCGGCCCCTGGGCGGTAGCCGGTGCTCCGGATCGGTACCGGGCCGTACGGTCCGGTAGGTCCGTGACTTAGCATCCCCTGCATGACCGACGGCACGAATCCCCAGAGCACCCCGCAGCCCGAGCCCGCCCCGGGGAGCGGTGGCTACGGGTTCCCGCCGGGACCCCCCGCGCAGGGCGGCGGCTACGGCTTCCCGCCCGGCCCGCCCGCCCAGGGCGGCGGCTACGGCTTCCCGCCCGGCCCGCCCGCCCAGGACGGCGGCTACGGCTACCCCCAGCCGGGGCAGCCGAACCCGTACCAGCCGGACGCGCACCAGCCGGACCCGTACCGGCAGGACCCCGGGGCGCAGCAGGCGCCGTGGTCCCCGGGCCAGCCGGGCCTGCCGGGGGCGCCCCTCGGCGACCAGCCGGACTGGGAGGCCATGGCGGACCGCTCCGCGGCCGAGCGGCGCAGGAAGCGGCTGTGGATGCTGGGCGGCGCGGTGACCGTCCTCGCGCTGCTGGCCGGCGGCGGAACGTTCTTCCTGCTGGGCAGGGGCGACGACGACCCGAAGAACGTGGCCGACGACCCCTCGGCGTCCGCGTCCGCCTCGCCGGGCGGCCCCTCGGGCTCGCCGGCGCCGTACTCCCCCACCGTCGAGGGCGACCCGACGCTGCTGCGCGACTCCAACGGCAAGATCGGCATCCGGCTGGGCTCCGACATGCAGGTCGCACCGGTGGGCAAGCGGTTCCAGATCGTCTCGAAGGGGACGGCGAAATCCTACGCCCAGGGCTCCGAGCAGGCCGTGGACGTGACCAAGAGCTTCACCGTCACCGCCCGCCTCTACAACTCGGCCGCCAAGGGCTCGCGGATCGCGGTCAGCCAGGGCGACGGGGAGTCGTTCTCGTTCGAGCTCGGCATCAACGAGGTGAACGGCAAGCAGGCCTGGATCTTCCGCGTCCAGACCGGCGACAAGGGTGCTGCGGCGACCACGCAGACCGTCGTCGCCGAGGGCCTTCCCATGGTCAAGACCGCGACCATGCTGATGGGCTCGTACGACGCGGAGAAGAAGACCATCGCCCTCTACGTCGACGGCAAGAAGGCCGGCGAGGCCGCGGTGCCGGGCATCTGGCAGGCTCCCGGCCCGCTGCAGCTGGGCCGCTCCCGGCACCACAACATCTGGACCGGCGCCTGGCAGGGGGCCATGCACAACATCCGGATCTACGAGTCGGCGTTCTCGCCCGAGCAGGCGGCCGCCTACAAGGAGGGCAAGCTGCCCGCGACGACGAAGCCCTCGCACTCCTGGCTGCTCACCTAGGCCGCCCGGGCCCCCTGCGGGGCCCCGCCCCGAGGGGTCAGATGGTGACGCCGACGGTGCGCAGGAACGCCACCGGGTTGACGGCCGAACCGTAGTTCGGGGTGGTGCGGATCTCGAAGTGCAGGTGCGGGCCGCTGGAGTTGCCGGTGTTGCCGGACAGCGCGATCTGCTGGTCCACGGCGACCTTCTGGCCGATCCGGACCTGGATCTTCGAGAGGTGCGCGTACTGCGAGTACGTGTTGTTCGCGTGCTTGATCACGATGGCGTTGCCGTACGCGGGGCCGTCACCGCCGCCGTTGGGGCCGGCCTTGACGACGGTGCCGGCGGCCACGGCGTCGACCGGGGTGCCGGTCGGGACGGCGAAGTCCTGGCCGGAGTGCTTGTGCGACCACATGCTGCCGCCCTTGCCGAAGGTCGCGGACAGCGTGTACTTCTCGACCGGCTTGTCCCACAGGCCGGTCTTGGCGGCGGCCGCGTTCTCGGCGCCGGCGGCGGCCTGGGCCGTGGCCTGCTGGGCCACCAGCCCGGCGGTGCCCGCCAGGGCGCTCTGTGTCGTGTCGGCGAAGGCGGCGGTCGTCCCGGCCCCGAGGGCGAGCGCCGCACCGAGAGCGGTGGCGCCGATGGCGGTACGGGTACGACGGGTGCTGACGCGCTTCGCGGACATGAAGGAGACCTCCGGGGCCGGGGACAAAGACGGGGTTCACGCCCGCCACGGGCATGAAGTGACCCGGCACGATGCGGCGTGTGCCGGGTTGGCTCATCTTTGGTACCGCGCGCCCCCGTACTTCCCCAAACCTCCCGATTACTACCCGGGCTCGTAGGGACCGGGGGTGTGACGCAGCCGGTTGACCCGGTCCCTCCTGGGCAGTCGGTAGGACAAATCGGGTGACTGGATCTACGAATCCACCTAGTACGTCCGATTTGCCCTGTGCGGCTTGTCACCGGCCGAGGCCCTCCGGCCGACCGCTCCGAGGACCTCCGGCCGGCCGCTCCCGGACCGGCGGCAGGCATCCCGTCGGAGCGGCCCCCGGTCGTCCCCGCTCATCCCCCGCGCATCCTCCGGTCATCCTCCGGTCATGACGAAGGGGCGGCCCGGAACCTTTCGGGTTCCGGGCCGCCCCTTCGTACTGCTACCGCTCCGCGGTGTTACGCGCCCTTCGACAGGTCCGGGCCGGAGCCCGTGGCCTCGATCGGGGGCAGGTCGGGCAGGGCCGACTTCTCCTCGCCGCGGAAGGTGAACTTGGCTTCCTCGCCCTCACCCTCCACACCGACGACCACGATGTGACCGGGGCGCAGCTCGCCGAAGAGGATCTTCTCCGACAGCATGTCCTCGATCTCGCGCTGGATGGTCCGGCGCAGCGGGCGGGCACCCATGATCGGGTCGTAGCCGCGCTTGGCCAGGAGCTGCTTCGCGTCACCGCTGAGCTCGATGCCCATGTCGCGGTCCTTGAGGCGCTCGTCCACCTTGGCGATCATCAGGTCGACGATCTGGATGATGTCTTCCTGCGTGAGCTGGTGGAAGACGACCGTGTCGTCGACACGGTTGAGGAACTCGGGCCGGAAGTGCTGCTTGAGCTCTTCGTTGACCTTCGCCTTCATCCGGTCGTAGCCGGTCTTGGTGTCGCCCTGGGCCGCGAAGCCCAGGTTGAAGCCCTTCGAGATGTCCCGGGTACCCAGGTTGGTCGTCATGATGATGACCGTGTTCTTGAAGTCCACGACCCGGCCCTGGGAGTCGGTCAGACGACCGTCTTCCAGGATCTGGAGAAGGGAATTGAAGATATCCGGGTGGGCCTTCTCGACCTCGTCGAAGAGGACGACGGAGAACGGCTTCCGGCGCACCTTCTCGGTGAGCTGGCCGCCCTCTTCGTAGCCCACGTAGCCGGGGGGCGAACCGAAGAGACGGGAAACCGTGTGCTTCTCGCTGAACTCCGACATGTCGAGGGAGATCAGCGCGTCCTCGTCACCGAAGAGGAATTCGGCGAGCGTCTTCGAGAGCTCGGTCTTACCGACACCGGACGGACCGGCGAAGATGAACGAGCCGCCCGGGCGCTTCGGGTCCTTCAGACCCGCACGGGTACGCCGGATCGCCTGGGAGAGCGCCTTGATGGCGTCCTTCTGGCCGATGACCCGACGGTGGAGCTCGTCCTCCATGCGGAGCAGTCGCGAGGACTCCTCCTCGGTGAGCTTGAAGACGGGAATGCCGGTCGCGGTCGCGAGGACTTCGGCGATGAGCTCGCCGTCGACCTCGGCGACGACGTCCATGTCGCCGGCCTTCCATTCCTTCTCGCGCTTGGTCTTCGCCGCCAGCAGCTGCTTCTCCTTGTCACGGAGAGACGCCGCCTTCTCGAAGTCCTGGGAGTCGATGGCCGACTCCTTGTCGCGGCGCACGGCCGCGATCTTCTCGTCGAACTCGCGGAGGTCCGGCGGCGCGGTCATCCGGCGGATGCGCATCCGGGAGCCGGCCTCGTCGATCAGGTCGATCGCCTTGTCCGGCAGGAAGCGGTCCGAGATGTACCGGTCCGCCAGCGTCGCCGCCTGGACGAGGGCCTCGTCCGTGATGGAGACGCGGTGGTGGGCCTCGTAGCGGTCGCGCAGGCCCTTGAGGATCTCGATCGTGTGGGGGAGGGAAGGCTCCGCCACCTGGATCGGCTGGAAGCGGCGCTCGAGGGCCGCGTCCTTCTCGAGGTGCTTGCGGTACTCGTCCAGCGTCGTGGCACCGATGGTCTGGAGCTCACCACGGGCCAGCATGGGCTTGAGGATGCTGGCGGCGTCGATCGCGCCCTCGGCGGCACCCGCACCCACGAGGGTGTGGAGCTCGTCGATGAACAGGATGATGTCGCCGCGGGTGCGGATCTCCTTGAGCACCTTCTTCAGGCGCTCCTCGAAGTCACCGCGGTAGCGGGAGCCGGCGACCAGGGCGCCGAGGTCAAGCGTGTAGAGGTGCTTGTCCTTGAGGGTCTCGGGGACCTCGCCCTTGACGATCGCCTGCGCCAGGCCCTCGACGACGGCGGTCTTGCCGACGCCGGGCTCGCCGATGAGGACCGGGTTGTTCTTGGTACGGCGGGACAGCACCTGCATGACCCGCTCGATCTCCTTCTCGCGCCCGATGACCGGGTCGAGCTTGGATTCGCGGGCCGCCTGGGTGAGGTTGCGGCCGAACTGGTCCAGGACGAGCGAGGTCGAGGGCGTGCCCTCGGCCGGGCCGCCTGCCGTGGCCGACTCCTTGCCCCCGCCGGTGTAGCCGGAGAGCAGCTGGATGACCTGCTGCCGGACTCGGTTGAGATCGGCGCCCAGCTTCACGAGGACCTGGGCGGCGACGCCCTCGCCCTCGCGGATCAGGCCGAGCAGGATGTGCTCGGTGCCGATGTAGTTGTGGCCGAGCTGGAGGGCCTCTCGGAGCGAAAGCTCCAGGACCTTCTTCGCCCGCGGAGTGAAGGGGATGTGGCCGGACGGGGCCTGCTGCCCCTGACCGATGATCTCCTCAACCTGCTGGCGAACAGCCTCGAGCGAAATCCCGAGGCTCTCCAGGGCCTTAGCGGCGACACCCTCACCCTCGTGGATCAAGCCCAGGAGGATGTGCTCGGTGCCGATGTAGTTGTGGTTGAGCATCCGGGCTTCTTCCTGAGCCAGGACGACAACCCGCCGCGCGCGGTCGGTGAACCTCTCGAACATCGTTTATCGCTCCTCAGAGCGGTCGGGCAGTTCGGGGTCGGTCCCCGCCCTGTCCTTCCGCATGCTAGTCCCGTGGGGCGGGACAGCTCATTCCAACTGCCGACATCCGTCCACGGCTCACCCCCACTTCGGCGGGGAAAACCGGCTTGAAGAGCCGACTACTGCTCCAACTCGATGGTGCGAGACGATGTTCCCGCAGGCCAGGCAGATACCCGTCATGCGTGTACGCCGATGGCGAACGGAAGCCCGTCAAATCAGCGTGTCGCCCCGATCCACTAGGAATGTCTTACCCGTAAGGACTGACACTCCATGCCGGTGGCACCGGTTCCCTCCGCTAAGGGCGAACACAGTTCCGTCCCGAATGTGGGACGCCGCCCTCGCGGATGTTTACGTTCCGCAACAGTTCGCGTGCGGTGTGTCACGCCGACCCGTAACCCCGGAGCGCCCGCCGAGTTGCTCAGGGCATGGCTTCCAGCACCGTCGGCGCCCCCACCGTCCCGCTGCCCCGCGTCCCGGCCGAGGAGGCCGCGTACGCCGCGGGCGCCGCGTACGCCTCCTGGTACGAGGGTGTGCTCGGCTGGCCGGTGACGGGCGGCCCGCCCGTCCAGCTCGTCACGGGGTCCCGGTTCGACGTCCTGGAGCTGCCGTCCGATGCGGGGACGGCGCTCTTGCGCAGGCCGGTCGACACGGGCCCGGTGGCGGTCATGGGGCGCAGGATGCGGTTCCTGGTGGCCGCGGGGAGCGCAGAGGAGCTCGACGGGCTGCTCGACTGGCTGGAGTGGGGCGGGGTCGCCCTGGATCTCACCGCCCTGGGTGCGGGCGGCCGGATCACCGCCCCCGCTCCCCCGGGGACGCCCCCTGACCCTCGGGAGGCCGCCGTGTGGCTGCGGCCCCCCGAGCAGGGGTGTGAGGCACTGCTGCCGGCCCTGCCGGGTCTCCCCGGACAGGGCGCCGGGCCCGCCTGCGGGCCCGATCTCGTACGCCTGGTGGCGGCGGCGGCGACGGAATGCCACCGCGCGCGCCTACGGCGCCGGGCGACGCGGTGCGATCAGCCCTTGGCCTTCTCGTAGGCCTCGCGGATCTCGGCCGGGACGCGGCCGCGGTCGTTCACGTTGTAACCGTTCTCCTTCGCCCATGCGCGGATCTCGGCAGTGTCCGGGTTGCCGGCCGTGGCCGACGCGCGGCCCTTGGCGCGGGCCGCGGTCGCGCGACCACCGGTACGGCGGCCGCCCTTGGTGTACGGGTCGAGCAGACCGCGGAGCTTTTCAGCGTTGGCGGTGGTGAGGTCGATCTCGTAGGTCTTGCCATCCAGAGCGAACGTCACCGTCTCGTCCGCCTCGCCACCGTCGAGGTCGTCGACAAGAAGGACCTGAACCTTCTGTGCCACCGGGATTTCCTTTCATCGAAAAGCAGTACGCGGAAAGGAAACCGCTTTTGCCTGGAAAACACAAACCCCCGGGGAGAGGTTCAGGACCGCAACAGGGCGGGAAACGTGCGCGATTCGGACATAGGCCACCGGTGCGGCGGAGCACCGGAAAAGCCAGGGCCATCGATCAGAGGTGCAGAAGCATCCGGCTGTTGCCCAAGGTGTTCGGCTTCACTCGTTCGAGACCGAGGAACTCGGCGACACCCTCGTCATAGGAACGCAGGAGCTCCATGTACACATCGGTCTCCACCGGGGTCTCGCCGATCTCGACGAAGCCGTGCTTCGCGAAGAAGTCCACTTCGAAGGTCAGACAGAAAACCCGGCTCACCCCGAGCGCGCGGGCCGTCCGCAACAACTGCTCCAGCACCAGATGACCGACGCCGGCGCCCTTGAGGTCCCGGTCGACGGCGAGAGTGCGCACTTCCGCGAGGTCTTCCCACATCACGTGGAGAGCGCCGCAGCCGACCACCTGGCCGTCGGAGTCCCGTTCCGCGACCCAGAACTCCTGGATGTCCTCGTAAAGGACGACCGGGGCTTTGTCGAGCAGGATCCGCTGCTGCACGTACTGGTCGAGCAGGCGGCGCAGCGCGGGAACATCACCGGTGCGGGCACGGCGGATCGTCACTGTTTCTGCAGGTGCAGCGGAAAACTCTCCCATGGCCCCGGACGCTATCGCCCCGGACCCTCCGTACGCGCGCCGGACTCCCCTTCGGCGGGGGCGGGCGGGGAGGCAGTCCCGGTGGCCCCGGCGGGCCCCGCGGCTTCGGCCGCTTCGGCCGCTTCGGCCGCTTCGTCGTCGTGCTGCACGATCCGCACGGCGTCCCTGAGGGCTTCGCGCTGTTCCGCGGACATCATGCCGAAGAAGGCGACGAGGGCGGCCGCGGGGTTGTCACTGGTCGACCACGCTTCGTTCATCAGTGCGGCCGAGTATGCGGCGCGGGTGGAGACCGCCGTATATCGATAGGCGCGGCCTTCGGCTTCCCGGCGGACCCAGCCCTTCTGATGAAGATTGTCCATAACGGTCATGACCGTGGTGTACGCGATGGACCGTTCCTGCTGGAGGTCTTCCAGCACTTCCCGAACGGTGACCGGGCGGTTCCACTGCCACACCCGCGTCATCACGGCGTCTTCGAGTTCTCCCAAGGGGCGAGGCACAACAGCACGATAGTGCGGCTTGTGGGTAATTGCCCGACTATTCGCTCGGCCACGCGCGAAAAATCCGGGGGCCCCGAAGGGACCCCGGAAGGAGCCGGTTACTTGCCGGGCTGCCGGGTGGCCTCGGCGTTGGCGATCACGGCGTCGACCGCCGCGTCCTCCTTGGCCTTGTTGGCGCCGCCCTGGGTCTTCACGATCGTCACGACGAGGGCGATGAAGAACGCGGCCATCACGAAGGGGGGCACAAGCGCGGAAACGTAGTCCATGCCCTCAGCGTAGCTAGCCGGCGGCCCTTCCCTCCGCCGGGGGCGGGGTCGGCTTGCGGCGCGGCGGGAAGACCTCGCCGGGGGTCGGGACCGGCCGCGGGGGGTGCTCGGGCCGCGGCGGTTCCTCGGGCCGTGGCCTGGGGCCGGGCGCCGGCTCCTCCCGGCCGCCGGCCAGGGCCAGCAGGCGGGTGCGGGGAGCGGGGGCGGTCGACAGCCGGCGCCGCACGGAGCGCTCCGCGACGCCCTGGGCCCGCTCCAGCACCGCGGCGGCGACCGGGTTGGCCCGCAGGGCGCGCAGGGCGGCCAGGTCGTCGGGCGCCGGCTCGTACCCGGCGGCCAGGGCGTCCTGCAGCAGCTCCAGGTACCCGGACAGGCTGCCGGGCAGCGCCCGCCGGTAGCGGGCCAGATCCTCCAGCAGGAAGGCTCTGAGCCGGGCCGCCTCCTGGACCGCGTCGTCCACCGACTGCGCCAGGCGCAGGCAGTCATGGACCTCCGAGGCCCCGAGGGGGGCCGAGGAGGGCTGGAGGGCGTGGGCGAGCGAGCGCCTGAGCACGTGCAGCTCGGCAGCACTGAACGCCATGCCGCCGCGGGATCCGTAGGGCGTGGGCATGGGGCGAAGATACGCGCTAATCGGACAAAATCCCCTGAGGTCGGGCGCGTGCGGCGCGGCGGATCCCTCAGCCGGACGCTTTCACCGCGGCCAGGAAATCGGCCCAGGCGGCCTGGGTCGTGGCGAGCACGAGGTGCGCGGGGTCGGCCCGGTCGGCCACCCGCACGAGGGTGCCGGGGGCGGCGGAAACGTAGACGCAGGCGTCGTCCTCCTCGCCGCAGAACGAGGACTTCTGCCACACGGGCCGAGCGGTCATGGTGTCTCCTCGCGGGTGTGCCGGTGGAGGGACGGTATCGCCGTGGCCGGTCCCTGCCGGTGTGTTTAACGCAATTCGGCGATTTGCCGGTTCCCGGCCGGCCGCCGCGCGGGCGCCCGCCCGGCGCCGGGCCGGGCGCCAGACCGGGCGCCGGGCCGGTCAGAGCGCTAGAGGCGGGAGGCGAAGTCCGAGGCGGCTTCGGCCACCTCCTGCGGGGTCCAGGACAGGCCCGGGTGCGTGACCTCGACCTCCGTCACCGACAGGCCCGGGACGGGCGCCGGGAACCAGCGGCGGAACAGGACCCGGCCCGTCTCCTGCGCGACGCGCACGGCGGCCTCCGTCAGGTGGTCCGCCCCGTACGGGAGCCAGACCTGGAACTGGTGGGTGTGCGGCGGCTCCGGGTGGATCCGGAACCACGGGATCCCGGCCTGGGCGAAGGCCGGCCCCAGCGCGGCGGCCACCTTCCGCGCCTGCGCCACGTACGACGGCAGCCTCGGCAGCTCGCGTTCCAGCCCGGCCAGCGCGGCCAGGGCCTGCGGGAACTGCCGGAAGACCTGGCCGCCGTACCGGTGGCGCCAGACCCTGGTCTCCTCCACGAAGTCCCGCGGCCCGGCCAGCGCGGCCCCGCTCAGGCCGCCGAGCGACTTGTAGAACGAGACGTACACCGAGTCCGCGAGCGCGGCGACCTGGGGCAGCGGCCGGCCGAAGTGGACCGTGGACTCCCACAGCCGGGCCCCGTCGAAGTGGACCACCGCCTCCCGCTCCCGGGCGGCCCCGGCCAGGGACTCCAGCCCCTCCCAGGTGGGCAGCACGAAGCCCGCCTCCCGCAGGGGCAGCTCCAGCATCAGCGTGCCGAAGGGCTCCGCGAGCGCCGAGACCTCCTCCGCCGACGGCTGCCTGGCCTCCGTGGTCGGATGCACCACCCGCAGCCCGGAGACGGTCGACAGCGCGTCGCCCTCCCACCGCTCGGGGTGGCTCATCGGGTGCAGCGCCACGACCGGGTTCCCGGTCCGGCCGGCCCAGCAGCGCAGCGCGATCTGCTGGGCCATGGTCCCGCTCGGGAAGAAGGCCGCGTCCTGCATGCCGAGGAGCCGCGCGACCCGCTCCTCCAGCTCGGCGACCACGCCGTTGCCGTACAGGTCGGCCGGCCGGTCCAGGTCGTACGGGGCTTCGGCGAGCGGCGCCAGCAGCTCCGCCACGGTGGCCTCCCGCGCGGACCGGGAGAGCACCCGCCCGGCGCCGCGCCACGCCGCCGCCTGCCGCTGCTCCCGCTCGGCTTCCTCGTTGTCCTCGCTCATGGCCCAGATCATCGCCGACCGGCCAAAGGGCCCAGGAGCTAGCATGGCGGCGTATCGTCCGGTACCCCCCGCGGACTGGAACGGAAGGCCCTCCCCGCGTGAATCCATCACAGCAGCCACGCCCTGCCCGGCTGGCCGTCGGTGTCGTCGGAGCCGGCCGGGTCGGCCCCGCGCTGGCCCGCGCGCTCCAGCAGGCCGGGCACCGGCCCGTCGCCGTGTCCGGCGTCTCCGACGCCTCGGTGCGCCGCGCCGCGCGGATGCTGCCCGACACCCCCCTCGTCCCGCCCGCGCAGGTGTTCGAGAAGGCGGACCTGGTCCTCCTCACCGTGCCCGACGACGCGCTGCCGTCCCTGGTCGAGGGCCTCGCCGAGACCGGCGCGGTACGGCCCGGGCAGCTCCTCGTGCACACCTCCGGCCGGTACGGGACCGCCGTGCTCGACCCGGCGCGCCGCGCGGGAGCGCTGCCGCTGGCCCTGCACCCGGCGATGACCTTCACCGGCACCGAGGTCGACGTGCAGCGGCTCGCAGGCTGCTCCTTCGGCGTCACCGCTCCCGAGGAGCTGCGGCTCGCCGCCGAGGCCCTGGTCATCGAGATGGGCGGGGAGCCCGAGTGGATCGCGGAGGAGAACCGCCCGCTCTACCACGCCGCCCTCGCCCTCGGCGCGAACCACCTGGTCACCCTGGTCGCCCAGTCGATGGAGCTGCTGCGCAAGGCCGGCGTCGGGCACCCCGACCGGATGCTCGGACCGCTGCTCGGCGCGGCCCTCGACAACGCCCTGCGCTCCGGGGACGCGGCCCTGACCGGCCCGGTGGCCCGCGGCGACGCGGGTACCGTCGCCGCGCACGTCTCGGAGCTGCGCAAGCACGCGCCCGGCACCGTCGCCGGATACCTGGCGATGGCCCGCACCACCGCCGACCGGGCCCTCGCGCACGGACTGCTCAAGCCGGAGCTCGCCGAGGACCTGCTCGGCGTGCTCGCCGACACGGACCCGGATGGGGGCGACGCCTCGTGAGCGGACTGCTGCTCGACACCGCCGAGGAGCTCCGGGGGCTTGCGCGCACCGGCCGCCGGGCCGTGGTGATGACCATGGGCGCCCTGCACGAGGGGCACGCCACGTTGATCCGCTCGGCCCGCGAGCTGGTCGGCGCGCAGGGGCAGGTCGTCGTCACCGTCTTCGTCAACCCCCTGCAGTTCGGGGCCAACGAGGACCTGGACCGCTACCCGCGCACCCTCGAGGCCGACCGCGCGCTCGCCGAAGGGGCGGGCGCCGACGCGGTGTTCGCCCCCGCCGTGGACGAGGTCTACCCGGGAGGCGACCCGCAGGTGCGGATCAGCGCCGGCCCCATGGGCGAGCGCCTCGAAGGGGCCACCCGGCCCGGCCACTTCGACGGCATGCTGACCGTGGTCGCCAAGCTGCTCCACCTCACCCAGCCCGACCTGGCCCTCTTCGGCCAGAAGGATGCGCAGCAACTGGCCCTGATCCGGCGGATGGTGACCGACCTGAACTTCCCCGTGGAGGTGGTCGGCGTACCGACCGTCCGCGAGGAGGACGGGCTCGCGCTGTCGTCCCGCAACCGCTACCTCTCCCCCGCCGAACGGCGCACCGCCCTGGCCCTGTCCCGCGCCCTGTTCGCCGGGCAGGACCGGCTCGCCGCGCAGGCGGCGCTGCGGGCCCGCGCCGAGGCCTCCCCCGCCAGCGACGAGCGGGCCACGGCCCTGGCCCGGCTCGGCGAGATCCGCGCCTCCGCGGACGCGCACGCCGTCTCGGCGGCGGGCACCGGGCTGCCGGACGCCGTACGGGCCGCCGCCCACCACGTCCTGGAGGAGGCGGGCCGCCACGAGCCGCCCCTCGTCCTGGACTACCTGGCGCTGGTGGACCCGCAGGACTTCACCGAGGCCGGACCGGAGTTCACCGGCCGGGCCGTGCTGGCCGTCGCCGCGAAGGTGGGCACGACCCGGCTGATCGACAACATCCCACTGGAATTCGGAGCACACTCGTGAGCACCCCAGGCAGAGTCCCGTCGGGCGACGCGGGCCCCGGCACCAGCACTGCCACCGGCATACGCCTGCACGCGCCGGCCCCCGGCTGGGCCCTCGACGCCGACGTCGTGGTCGTCGGCTCCGGCGTCGCGGGGCTGACCGCGGCGCTGCGCTGCGCCGCCGCGGGCCGCCGTACGGTCGTGGTCACCAAGGCCCGCCTCGACGACGGCTCCACCCGCTGGGCCCAGGGCGGCATCGCCGCGGCCCTCGGCGAGGGCGACACCCCCGAGCAGCACCTGGACGACACGCTGGTCGCGGGCGCGGGCCTGTGCGACGAGGCGGCCGTACGGCTGCTCGTCACCGAAGGCCCCGACGCGGTACGGCGGTTGATGGCCACGGGAGCCGTCTTCGACACCTCCGCTGAAACCGGGGAGATAGAGCTGACCCGGGAGGGCGGCCACCACCGGCGCCGGATCGCGCACGCCGGCGGTGACGCCACCGGCGCCGAGATCTCCCGGGCGCTCGTCGAAGCCGTGCAGGCCGCGGGGATCCGTACCGTCGAGAACGCGCTCGTCCTGGACCTGCTCCAGGACGCGCAGGGCCGTACGGCCGGGGTCACGCTGCACGTCATGGGCGAGGGGCAGCACGACGGCGTCGGCGCCGTCCACGCACCCGCCGTGATCCTCGCGACCGGCGGCATGGGCCAGGTCTTCTCCGCGACCACCAACCCCTCGGTCTCCACCGGTGACGGGGTGGCGCTCGCCCTGCGCGCCGGGGCCGAGGTCTCCGACCTGGAGTTCGTGCAGTTCCACCCGACGGTGCTGTTCCTCGGCCCGGACGCGGAGGGCCAGCAGCCCCTCGTGTCGGAGGCCGTCCGCGGCGAGGGCGCCTACCTCGTCGACGCGGACGGGGTCCGCTTCATGACGGGCCAGCACGAGCTCGCCGAGCTGGCCCCTCGGGACATCGTCGCCAAGGGCATCATGCGCCGCATGCAGGAACAGGGCGCCCGGCACATGTACCTGGACGCCCGGCACTTCGGCGCCGAGATGTGGGAGCAGCGCTTCCCGACCATCCTCGCCGCCTGCCGCGCGCACGGCATCGACCCGGTGACCGAGCCGGTCCCGGTCGCGCCCGCCGCGCACTACGCGTCCGGCGGCGTACGCACCGACCTGCACGGCCGCACCACCGTCCCCGGCCTGTACGCGTGCGGCGAGGTCGCCTGCACCGGTGTGCACGGCGCGAACCGGCTGGCCTCCAACTCCCTGCTGGAGGGCCTGGTCTTCGCCGAGCGCATCGCCGACGACATCGCCGCGCAGGCGCGCTCCGGCAACGGCCCGGGCATCCCGGTGCCCTCGACCGGCCCGCTGCAGCCCGCCGAGGCGCGGTACGAGGTCCAGCGGATCATGACGGACGGCGCGGGCGTGCTGCGCTCGGCCGAGTCGCTGCGGACGGCCGCCGAGGCGCTCGAAGGCCTGTACGCCACGGCCCTCAACACGCTCGAGACGCACGGCAAGACCGCCGAACCGGGGGTGGACACCTGGGAGGCCACGAACCTGCTGTGCGTGGCCCGGGTGCTGGTCGCCGCCGCGCAGCGGCGCGTGGAGACCCGCGGCTGCCACTGGCGCGAGGACCATCCGGACCGGGACGATGCCGCCTGGCGCCGCCATCTCGTCGTCCGGCTGTCGGCGACCGAGCGGCGCGCCCTGGTCGTCACCCCCACCGACTCCGCGGACTTCCCGTCCGTGACCCACCCCCTCAGCCTGGAGCAGTGACCGTGAGCACCCCCGAACTTCCCCTGATCGACCAGAACGACGGCGGCTGCGGCGACGGCTGCGCCTGCGGTGACGGCGAGGAGACCGGCCTGGACCCGGCGCTGGCCCAGCTGCTGGTGGACGCGGGGCTGGACCCCGTCGAGGTCGAGGACATCGCCCACATGGCGCTCTCCGAGGACCTCGACGGCGGGGTGGACGTCACCACCGTCGCCACGGTCCCCGAGGAGGCCGAGGCCGTGGCCGACTTCGTCGCCCGCGAGGACGGCGTCGTGGCCGGGCTGCGCATCGCCGAGGCGGTGTTCTCGGTGGTCTGCACGGAGGCCTTCGAGGTGGAGCGGCACGCGGAGGACGGTGACACCGTCAAGGCCGGGCAGGTGCTGCTGTCCGTACGCTCGCGCACCCGCGACCTGCTGACGGCGGAGCGCAGCGCACTCAACATCATGTGCCGTCTGTCGGGCATCGCGACCGCCACCCGCCGCTGGGCGGACGTGCTGGAGGGCACGAAGGCCAAGGTCCGCGACACCCGCAAGACCACGCCGGGGCTGCGCGCGCTGGAGAAGTACGCGGTGCGCTGCGGCGGCGGCGTCAACCACCGCATGTCGCTGTCGGACGCAGCGCTGGTGAAGGACAACCACGTGGTGGCGGCGGGCGGCGTCGCCCAGGCCTTCGAGGCCGTGCGGGAGGCCTTCCCGGACGTGCCGATCGAGGTCGAGGTCGACACCCTGGAGCAGATCGGCGAGGTCCTGGCGGCGGGCGCCGACCTGATCCTGCTGGACAACTTCACGGTCGCGCAGACCGCCGAGGCCGTGGCCCTGGTGGCCGGGCGCGCGGTGCTGGAGTCCTCGGGCCGCCTGACGCTGGACACGGCCCGGGCCTACGCGGAGACCGGCGTGGACTACCTGGCCGTCGGCGGACTGACCCACTCCTCGCCGATCCTGGACATCGGCCTCGATCTGCGCGAGGCGGTGTAACCCGTGCTCCTCACCATCGACGTAGGCAACACCCACACGGTCCTGGGCCTGTTCGACGGTGACGAGATCGTCGAGCACTGGCGCATCTCGACCGACCCGCGCCGCACGGCCGACGAGATGGCCGTGCTGATGCAGGGCCTGATGGGCATGCACCCGATGCTCGGCAGCGAGCTGGGCGACGGGATCCACGGCATCGCGATCTGCTCGACGGTGCCGTCGGTCCTGCACGAGCTGCGCGAGGTGACCCGTCGCTACTACGGCGACGTGCCGGCGGTCCTCGTCGAACCCGGCATCAAGACGGGCGTGCCGATCCTGATGGACAACCCGAAGGAGGTCGGGGCGGACCGCATCATCAACGCGGTCGCGGCGGTCGAGCTCTACGGAGGCCCGGCGATCGTGGTCGACTTCGGTACGGCGACCACCTTCGACGCGGTGTCCGTGAAGGGCGAGTACGTGGGCGGGGTGATCTCCCCCGGCATCGAGATCTCGATGGAGGCCCTCGGTGTGCGCGGCGCCCAGCTGCGGAAGATCGAACTGGCCCGCCCGCGCAACGTGATCGGCAAGTCCACGGTCGAGGCGATGCAGTCGGGCGTGGTGTACGGCTTCGCGGGACAGGTCGACGGGGTCGTGAGCCGGATGGCCAAGGAGCTGGCCGGCCCGAACGGCGACCCGGACGACGTCCGGGTGATCGCCACCGGCGGCCTGGCCCCGATGGTGCTGGGCGAGTCCTCGGTGATCGACGACCACGAGCCGTGGCTGACGCTGATCGGCCTGCGCCTGGTGTACGAGCGCAACGCCCCCAACTTCGAGTAGGGCGACGGGCGCCCCGGCTCCCCCGCGTCGGCGGGAAGCCGGGGCCCCCACTCCAGCCCCGCCGGTGTGCGGGGCGCGGGACCCGGGGCACAGCCCCGGCAACGGCGCCGCACCGTGCGGCCCGTCCCGCGGCCGTGCGGCGCAGCGCCCCGGCACAATGGCCCGATGAGCGTCACCATCGACATCGCCGGGCTCCCCGCCGAGCGCATCTGCTTCACGCCCTCGCCGCTCGCCGAGCTCTGCATGGCCCTGCACGCGCTCTCACAGCCCGGCCACCACCCCCGGCTCGCCTCCTGGACCGCCGCCACGGCCGCCGCGCTCGACCCGTGCCTCGCGGACCGGCTGCTGGAGGCCGACTTCCTGTGGCGCAGCTCCTTCGCCGACATCTTCATGCCCTTCGCCGGGGTTCCCGGCGGGTCCGGGCTGCCCGGCGCGACGCTGGCCGAGGAGCTCGACGTACTCGACCGGATGGACGACGAGCGGTTCGTGACGGCCGCCCTGGAGCACTGCTGGCTCGGCTCCTACGACGACGGCGGCGGGCCCTCGCCGCTCACGGACCCCTCGAGCCGGGCCAGGGCGCTGGAGACGGCCGCCGCCCGGGGCCCGCGCCAGCTGGACTTCTCCACCCGGCTGCTGGACGACACCGCCGCCGTCCGGGTGTGGGTGCGCCGGCTCCTCGAAGACTGCGACGAGGCCTTCTTCGCCGAGACCTGGAAGCGCGTCGAGCCCGCGCAGAGCGCCGACGCCCGGCACAAGACCGAGCTGCTGCGCCGCAAGGGCCTGCCGGCCGCGCTGAAAGAGGTCTCGGCTGCACTCGCCGTCGACGAGGGCCGCACCACCATCACGGCCGACAAGATGGTGCACGGATCGACGACCGCCACCGACCCCCGAATAGGCGCCGGCCTGGTCTTCATACCGACCAACTTCGGCTGGCCCCATCTGCTGGTGCTGCACGCACCGGGCTGGCGCCCGGTGGTCCACTACCCGCTCGGCACCCCCGAACTGGGCTCCGCGCCCGGATCGGTGGAGCTGCTCCAGCGGCGGATGGAGGCGTTGGCGCATCCCGTGCGGATGATGCTGTGCCGGAGCCTGGCCCGTGCCTCGTACACGACGGGCGAGCTCGCGACCGTGTACGGGATCACCGCGCCGGAGGTGTCACGGCATCTGGCTGTCCTGAAAAAGGCCGGTCTGATCCATACGCAACGCCAAGGCCGGTATGCCCAGCATCAGTTGGATCTGCCCGCGGTCGCACGCATCGGCTCGGACTTCATCGAAGGCATCCTGCGCTAGGCCGACTCGCCGATATACGGATTTCACACACCGGAATCAGCTGAAAGTCTGGCCAGAGTGGCTCCATGCTGCATAACGTGCGTCCACCGTTTGGCCCTGCTCGCACTTTTGCCGTGGAAGGACCTTGCATGCCCTCACGCCGTATAGCCGCTGCGACCGCCGCCCTGGCGGCCGCAGCCCTTGTCTCACCGCTGCTGCTCGCCGGGCCGGCCGGCGCCACCAGCCCGCAGAGCGACGCCGCGCGGGGTGACGCGCTGGCCAGGAAGCTGGTCAAGGACGCGACCGGCAAGGGCGCCTACAACCACCTGAAGGTTTTCCAGTCCATCGCGGACTACAACAACGGCACCCGCGTGGCCGGTTCGCCGGGCCACGACAAGTCGGCGAAGTACGTCGAAGCCGTGATGAAGGCCGCGGGCTACCAGGTCACGAGGAACGAGTTCGACTTCGTGTACGTCGAGACGATCGCCGAGAAGCTGACGGTGAACGGCGCGAACGGGCGCGACGTCCCGATCCACCTGATGACCTACACGGCCAGTACCCCGGCCGACGGGGTGACGGCCCAGGTGGCCGTCGTGCCGGTCGACGCGGACGGTACGAACGGCTGCGAGCCCGGCGACTTCGCCGCCGGCGCCTTCACCGGCAAGATCGCCCTGGTCAAGCGCGGCGGCTGCACGTTCGCCGTCAAGCAGGCCAACGCGGCGGCGGCCGGCGCGGTCGGCGCGGTCATCTACAACAACACCGCGGGGGCCCTGAACGGCACCCTCGGCGACGCGAACGCGGGCAAGGTCCCGACCGGCGGCATCACCCAGGCCGACGGCGAGAAGCTCGCGGCGGACGCCGCGGCCGGCCCGGTCGAGGTCACCCTCGACATCCGCCAGTTCCGCGAGAACCGCAAGACGTACAACGTGATCGCGGAGAGCCGCGGCGGGGACGAGAACAACACCGTCTTCCTCGGCGCGCACCTCGACTCGGTCGCGGCGGGCCCGGGCATCAACGACAACGGCTCGGGCTCGGCCGGCATCCTCCAGGTCGCGCAGCGCCTGGCGAGCAGCCAGTCGAAGATCAAGAACAAGGTCAAGTTCGCCTGGTGGTCGGCGGAGGAGTACGGCCTGCTCGGTTCCGAGGCGTACGTCGCGGGGCTGACGGAGGCGCAGAAGAAGCAGATCAAGCTCTACCTGAACTTCGACATGATCGCCTCGCCGAACGCCGCCTACTTCGTGTACGACGGCGACGACTCGGACGGCGTGGGCGCCGGCCCCGGCCCGGAGGGCTCCGCCCAGATCGAGAAGGGGATCACCGACTTCCTCGACTCCAAGAACCTCCCGCACGCGGGCACGGACTTCTCCGGCCGCTCGGACTACGGCCCGTTCATCGAGGTCGGCATCCCGTCCGGCGGTACGTTCACCGGCGCCGAGGGCATCAAGACGGCGGAGGAGGCCGCGAAGTTCGGCGGTCAGGCCGGTGTCGCCTACGACGTGAACTACCACGCCAAGGGTGATGACATCACGAACATCGACCAGAAGGCGCTCGACATCAACGTCGACGTCATCGCGGACGCCGTGGGCCACTACGCGTTCGACCTGGCCCCGCTCTCGAAGCCGGTCGTGTCCGTGCCGACGCCCGGCGGCGGCAGCGGCGGCGGCCTGCACGAGGGCCACGACCACGAGGTCACGCAGTAACAGCAAGCCCTGAGGAGGGTGGAGGGGGCGGAATCCCGGAAGGGGTCCCGTCCCCTCGTGCTGTGCCGCCGACGCTACGCGTGCTCGCCGGTCCAGGCCGGGATGCCGACCGGCTGGACCAGCCAGCCGAAAGCACCGAGGCCCGTGCCGGAGGTCAGTTCCGCCGCTTCCCCCGCGGCGGCGAGGGCGCGGACGTAGCCCGCCGGGTCCGTGGACGCCAGCGCCAGCGGGGGGCGGGCACCCGAGACGCCGAGGGCGCCCAGGGCCTCGCGCTGGGTCAGCAGCACCGAGCCGGGGCCCGCGCACGCGTCCAGCGCCACATGGGCGGTGACATCGCAGCTGCCGTCCGGGACCGGCGGCACCTCCCGGCCCCCGCGAAAGCCCGTCAGCGTCCCGTACGGGGGCCTCGCCTCCCGGGTGTGGGCGTAGTCCACCGCCACCGCCAGGCCGCGCTCCAGGCCCGCCACCGCCGCCGCCCAGGCCTCGTCGCGCGCCCGGCCGATCTCCGCGCGGCCGCCGCCGGGCCACCACCGCTCCAGCCAGGCCAGGTCCGCGGCGTCGACCGGGCCGCCGGGGCTCTCCGTACCGTCCGGCGCGACCAGGACGTACCGGCCGTCCTCGGCGATGTCCAGGGGCACGTTGTCCAGCCATTCGTTGGCGAAGAGCAGCCCCGTGATCCGTTCGGGTGGCGCGGCGGCCCAGCGGATCCGCGGGTCGAGTCCCGCGGGCCGCTCCGCGCGCTCCACGGCGTACGGGCGCACCCGCGCGGACACCTCGGCCGGCAGCGCCGCGAGCACCCCGGCCAGCAGCTCCGCCCGCCCGGCGCCCATGTCGACCAGGTCCAGCGCCGCGGGGTGCCCCAGCTGTGCGTCGACCCACTGCAGCAGCCTGGCCACAGCACCCGCGTACAGCCCGGAGGCGTGCACCGAAGTGCGGAAGTGGCCGGCGGGACCGGGCCCGCCCGGCCGCACGTAGAAGCCTCCGGGCCCGTACAGCGCGGCTTCCATCGCACTGCGCCACCGGACCGGAGTCGCGTATTCACCCTGGGCACTCACCGCACGAAGATTATGCTCACCCTCCACCTTCGGGAGTACGCCCCCCGGGCGAGGTTGGCACCTCTGGTTGACTCCAGCACCTATCCGCGTTCCCTACGCTGGGTTACGTGCAGCGCCTCTACGACTTCCTCCGCAGACACCCGACGGGCGTCGACAGCTTCTGGGCTGTCCTCCTCTTCGGGGTCTCGATGCTGAACGTCGTGAGCGAGCCCGACCTCGACAGGCCCCTGAAGCTCGCCGCCGTCCCCGTGGTGGTCGCGCTGAGCACGGCCGTGGCGCTGCGCCGCAGGTGGACGCAGGCGATGTTCTGGCTCACGCTCGGGGCGGGCGTGCTCCAGCTGGGCGCGGGGATCATCGCGGGGGTCTACGACGTCGCCATGTTCGTGATCCTGTTCACCGTCGCCGCGAGCGAGGTCCCGCGCTGGGTCTCCCGCACGGCGCTGGGCTGGGGGCTGGCCGCCGCACCGCTCTACTTCCTGCGGTTCGGGGTGGACAAGGGCACGAGCGACACCGACAACGTCCTCTTCACCCTCTTCATGATCGTCCCCTTCGTCCTCGCCTGGGTGCTGGGCGACTCCCTGCGCACCCGGCGGGCCTACTACGCCCAGCTCATCGAGCGGAACCAGCGGCTGGAGAAGGAGCGCGAGGCCCAGGCCAAGGTGGCCGTGGCCGCCGAGCGCGCCCGGATCGCCCGCGAGCTGCACGACGTCGTCGCGCACAACGTGTCGGTGATGGTGGTCCAGGCCGACGGGGCCGCGTACGTCATGGACGTGGCGCCCGAGCAGGCGAAGGAGGCCCTCCAGACCATCTCCGGCACCGGCCGCCAGGCCCTGGCCGAGATGCGCCGTCTGCTCGGCGTGCTGCGCACCGGCGAGCCGCAGGAGTCCGAGGACTACGTGCCCCAGCCGGACGTCGAGCAGATCGAGGTCCTGGTCGAGCAGGTGCGGGCGGCCGGGCTCGCGGTGGACTTCGAGGTCGAGGGCGCACCGCGGCGGCTGCCCAGCGGCGTCGAGCTGACCGCGTACCGGATCGTGCAGGAGGCGCTGACCAACACCCGCAAGCACGGGGGCCCCGACGCGAAGGCGAGCGTCCGGCTGGTCTACTTCGACGACGGGCTCGGCCTGCTGGTCGAGGACGACGGACGGGGAGCGGCACACGAGTTGTACGAGGACGGCGGCGCGGACGGCGCCGGGCACGGCCTGATCGGCATGCGCGAGCGGATCGGTATGGTCGGCGGAACCCTGGACACCGGGCCCCGGCCCGGCGGCGGCTTCCGGATCAGCGCGCTGCTGCCCCTGAAGAAGAGTTGAAGAGGACGAGGTGACGGATGTCCATCCGAGTGATGCTGGTCGACGACCAGATGCTGCTGCGCACCGGCTTCCGCATGGTGCTCGCCGCCCAGCCGGACATGGAGGTCGTTGCCGAGGCCGGCGACGGCCTGGAGGCGCTGGAGGTGCTGCGGGCCACGAAGGTGGACGTGGTGCTGATGGACGTGCGCATGCCGAGGCTCGACGGGGTCGAGGCGACGCGGCGGATCTGTGAGCCGCAGGAGCACCCGAAGGTGATCATCCTGACCACCTTCGATCTGGACGAGTACGCGTTCTCCGGGCTGAAGGCGGGGGCGAGCGGCTTCATGCTGAAGGACGTGCCGCCGGCCGAGCTGCTGGCGGCGATCCGCTCGGTGCACAGCGGCGACGCGGTCGTCGCCCCGTCGACGACGCGGCGGCTGCTGGACCGTTTCGCCCCGATGCTGCCGACGGCCACGCAGGAGCCGCAGAACAAGGAGATCGAGCGGCTGACGGAGCGCGAGCGCGAGGTCATGCTGCTGGTGGCCCAGGGCCTGTCGAACGGTGAGATCGCGGCCCGGCTGGTCCTGTCGGAGGCGACGGTCAAGACCCACGTGGGCCGCATCCTGACGAAGCTGAGTCTGCGCGACCGGGTCCAGGTCGTGGTCCTGGCGTACGAGACGGGCCTGGTCCGGGCGGGCGGCGGCGGCCTCGGCTAGGTCGTCTCCTTCAGTCCCGCCGCAGTGCACGCGGCGTCCCCCAGGCTGCCCGGCCCGGGGGACGCCGGCAGGTCAGCGGATGACGAACTCGCAGCTCGCACCCGTCGGGACGGTGTCCAGGGCTGCCTGGTCGGCGACGACGATGTCGAAGCCGCCGCCGCACAGGATCCGGTCGAAGCCGCCGTTCCTGCTGACGATGGTGTCGTTGCCGCCGCGCCCGTCGAAGGTGGTGCTGCTGCCGGTGGAGGCGTTCCAGCCGTCGGGGTCGGTGAGGCGGTCGTTGCCGCCGCCGCCGGTGAGGGTGTCCTCGCCCGCTCCGCCGTCGACGTCCGACGGAACCGCCGTGTTGTTGACCAGGCTGTCGTTCTGGTTGCCCAGGGAGGCCTGGATCCGGGTCACGGTGGCGAGCGAGCCGCAGTGGACGGTGTGGATGTCCACCTGGGTGCAGCCGGGACCGGCCGTGAGCGTGCTCGTCGTGTCCGTGACCCTGAGGGTGCCGCCGGGTCCGGGGCCGAATGTGACGGTGTTCTGCTCGCCGGGCAGGGCCGCGAAGCGGACTTCGCCGGACTGCCGCGTCACGTACGAGGGGTCGGCGGCCGCGGGGCCCGCGAACGCCATCGTCATGGCGAAGGCGGCGAGGGCGGGGGCGGCCACGCGGGCCGTGCGAAGGAAGCGGGGGGTGTTCTGGAGCATCGGGGCTGTCCTTGCGGTTGCTGACTGCGGATCAGGTCGAGGATCCGTTGCTCCCTTCGCTACCCGGAGTGACCGGTGGGCTCCTCGGTCCATCACACAGTTACCTCGTGTGCCGCAGCGGGCCGCCCGTCCGGCCCACGCGCCACGACCTGCCGGCTACGGCCCGCTCTGCGTCATCCACCGGTCCGGCCGGGCCGACGCACGGGAGGTGTGCGCACGGGCGGCCTGGGCGCGCAGCAGCTCGGCGGCCTCGCCGTCCGCCCGCAGCCGGGCCGTGACCGTGCCGTTCGCTCCGGTGTCCACGTGCACGTCGGCCACGCCGCGGGCGCGCTCCCAGGGCCCCTGCGCGAGCCGGACGCTCTGCACCTTGGCGTGCGGGACGATCTCCGTACGGCGGCACAGCCGGCCGTGCCGGGCGGCGAACACCTCCGGGGATACGGCCAGGGCGTATCCCTTCCACCACACCGGGACCACCCAGCGCGCACCGGACGCGGGGGAGCCGGTGAAGGACAGGGCCGCCAGGTCCACCCCGGGCAGCACCCGGGCGATCACGGCGTGCGCGGCGGCCCGCGAGGCCACCGGGACCAGGACCTCGTTCTTCGAACCCGCCACGGCCAGCTCCACCCGGACCCAGTCGCGCCGCCGCCACAGCAGCGGCTCGACGATCCGTACGGTCTGCACGCGCCCCGGCGGGACCGTCTCGTGGGCCCGGTCCAGCAGTCCGTGGTCCAGGCGCAGCCCGTCCGGGGACTCGGCGACCCGCCAGTCGTACTCGGCGAGGAAGCGGCCCGCGCTGCCCGCCCACACGGCACCGAGCAGCGGGAGCAGGGTGACGAGGGCCGCCCAGGGGCTGGAGCTGACCCACCACACGGCGACCGGCGCGGTGAGCCCGCCGGCCAGCGCCGCCCAGACGCCGAGGCTCAGCAGCAGGGAGACGACGAGGTCGCGCGGGCGCACCCGCAGCAGCTCCCGATCGGGGGCCTCGCCCAGGCGCACCGCCTCCTCGGGGGCGAAGCCGGCCGCCCGGGCCAGCAGCTCGGCGCGCAGGGCGACGGCCCGCTTCTCGGAGAGGAAGGCCAGCTCGTCCTTGTCCTCGGTGCCGATGACGTCCAGGCGCAGTTTCGCCACCCCCGCGAGGCGGGCCAGCAGCGGCCGGGTGACGTCCACGGCCTGGATCCGGTCGAGCCGGATGTGCGCGGTGCGCCGGAAGAGCAGGCCGGTGCGGATGCGCAGCTCCGTGTCGGTCACGGAGTAGTACGTGACCCACCAGCTCAAGAACCCGTAGAGGCCGAAGACGAGGACCAGGGCGGCCAGCGCCAGGACCCGCAGCGCGGCGGGCTGGTCCGCTATCCACGCCTGCGCCCTGGCGCCCTGCTGGAGGACCACGCCGAGGGTCGCCGCGATCGGCACCCACGCGCGGCGCAGCGGGGTGAAGGGGTGCAGCCGCTGCTCGGGGCCGGCGACGGGGTCGGAGGCGGTGCCGTCCACGGGGCCGTCCACGGGGCCGTCCCCGGGGCCGTCCCCGGGGCCGTCCCCGGGGCCGTCCACGGCGCCTTCCCCGGGGAAGGCCACGGGGCCGGAGGCGGTGCCGTCCCCGGGGCCTTCCCCCGGCTCGGCGACGGGGCCGGTCACAGGCCCGCCGACCTTGCCTGGCCGAGTTCGGTGAGCCGGTCCCGCAGCCGCTCCGCCTCGGCGGGCACCAGGCCCGGGATCCTGGCGTCGGTCGCCGCGGCGGCCGTGTGCAGCTGTACGGAGGCCAGCCCGAAGCGCCGCTCCAGCGGGCCCGAGGCCACCTCGACCAGCTGCATCCGCCCGTACGGGACGACGGTCTGCTCCCGCCACAGCACGCCCCGGCTGATCAGCAGGTCGTCCGCGCGCTCGGCGTACCGCCAGGAGCGCCAGTTCCGGCCGATCAGCACCCAGCCCCCGGCCAGGACGAGCAGCCAGACCACCCCCAGCAGGGCCCAGAGCGGGCCGAGGAACAAGCCCGCCACGACGCCGGTCGCCACCAACGCCACCGCCGTCCAGACCGCCAGCAGCACCCGGCGCAGCCTGAGCAGCCCGCCCGGCAGCCCCACCCACACGGGCCCGCCCGTCTCACCCGTCGTCCCCGTTTCCATTCCTCAAGCGTAGGGCTGAGACAATGCCGCCATGACGGAGACCACGGTCGGCATCGGCGGGGCGGCGGAGAGCACCGACATGGTGCTCAACATCGGCCCCCAGCACCCTTCCACGCACGGCGTGCTGCGCCTGCGCCTCGTCCTGGACGGCGAGCGGATCGTCAGCGCCGAGCCGGTGGTCGGCTATATGCACCGCGGCGCGGAGAAGCTGTTCGAGGCCCGCGACTACCGCCAGATCGTGATGCTCGCCAACCGCCACGACTGGCTGTCCGCGTTCTCCAACGAGCTCGGCGTGGTCATGGCGGTCGAGCGGATGCTCGGCATGGAGGTCCCCGAGCGGGCCGTGTGGATGCGGACGCTGCTGGCCGAGCTGAACCGGGTGCTGAACCACCTGATGTTCCTCGGCTCCTACCCGCTCGAACTGGGCGGGATCACCCCGATCTTCCACGCGTTCCGCGAGCGCGAGGAGCTCCAGGCCGTCATGGAGGAGATTTCCGGCGGCCGCATGCACTACATGTTCAACCGCGTCGGCGGCCTCAAGGAGGACCTCCCGGCCGGCTGGCTCGGCCGGGCCCGCGAGGCCATCTCCGACGTCCGCACCCGCATGGACGTCTACGACAAGCTGGTCCACGGCAACGAGATCTTCCGCGGCCGCACCCGCGGGGTGGGCGTCCTGTCGGCCGAGGCGGTGCACGCCTACGGGGTCTCCGGCCCGATCGCCCGCGCCTCCGGCGTCGACTTCGACCTGCGCCGCGACGAGCCGTACCTCGCGTACGGCGAGCTCCAGGACGTCCTGACCGTGGTCACCCGGCCCGAGGGCGACTGCCTGGCCCGCTTCGAGGTCTTGCTGGACCAGACCCACAATGCGCTCGACCTCGCCGTGGCCTGCCTGGACCGGATGGCCGAACTCCCGCCGGGGCCGGTCAACCAGCGCCTGCCCAAGGTCCTGAAGGCCCCCGAGGGCCACACCTACGCCTGGACCGAGAACCCCCTCGGCATCAACGGCTACTACCTCGTCTCCAAGGGCGAGAAGACCCCGTACCGGCTGAAGCTGCGCAGCGCCTCCTACAACAACATCCAGGCGCTGGCGGTGCTCCTGCCGGGGACCCTGGTCGCGGACATGGTGGCGATCCTGGGCTCGCTGTTCTTCGTGGTCGGGGACATCGACAAGTAGCGCGCTCCACAGGCCATTTGACGCACAATCCAGGCATGTGCCCCATAGGGTGATCACATGACTTCTGGCATATTCGACGCGTACCTGCGACGACTGGGCGTGCCCGACCCCGGCGCGCCCTCCGCCGAAGGGCTCTTCGCCCTGCAGCGGGCCCACCTGGAGCGCGTCCCGTACGAGAACATCGACATCCAGCTCGGCCGCCCGCCCGGCATCGGCCCCGAGCTGTCGGCGCGCCGGTTCGCCGCCGGACGCGGGGGCTACTGCTTCCACCTGAACGGGGCCTTCGCCGCGCTCCTGGACCACCTCGGCTACGACGTGACCCGGCACGTGGGCGGCGTCTACGAGGAGACCGGTGCGCAGGACGTCAACGGCAACCACCTGGCCCTGACCGTGCGGGTCGACGGCGCCGCGTACCTCGTCGACGTGGGCCTCGGCGACGGCCCCCACGAACCGCTGCCGCTGCGCGAGGGCGGCTACGAGCAGGGCGCCTTCGCCTACCGGCTGGAACGGCTGGCCGGACCGCTGGAGGGCTGGACCTACTACAACCCGGGCAGCCCCTTCCCCCAGATGAACTTCCGGTCCGCCGCGGCCGGCATGGACGAGTTCGAGGCGGAGCACCTGAGGCTGTCCACCGCCGAGGACTCCTCCTTCGTGCGCACCCTGGCCCTGCTGCGCCGGGACGCCGAGTCCATCGAGATCATGCGCGGCCGGATCCTGACGCGCATCGACCTGGCCAAGGGGCCGAGCGACCGGGAGCTGGCGACCCCGGAGGAGTTCTACGAGGCCATCGCCACCGTCTTCGGGCGGAAGCTCGACGACCTGACGCCGACGGACCGGGCGGCCCTGTGGGACCGGGTGTCGCAGGCCCACGAGGCGTGGCTGGCCGCCCAGCGGGGCTGATGTCGGTGCGGCAGGGCAGACTTGGGGGCATGTCCCACTCCCCCCGCCGGGCCTGCCCTGCCTGCGGCCGCGACTGCGCCGTCACCGCCGGCCGGATCGCCCGCCACGATCCCCCCGACGGACGCGGGCGCGCCGACCTGGTCTCCTGCCCCGGATCCCGGGCCCGGGTGGTGCTCGGCGCCTCGGCTCCGACGCTGGACGGATTCGTCCTCGGGCCGCACCCGGGGCAGTTGCCGCTGTTCTGAGCACACGGGGCCGCTCCTGCTGGAAACCCTGGCCGTGGCGCTCGTCCTGGCGTTCCCGTGACCTGGCCGTCCCGGTCCGGGGACTGCCAGGCCGTATGGGGGCGGCCTAGGAGATCGCGGTGCGCAGCCGGGCCACGTCGATCGGCTCGGTCTCGTCATGCGCCGTCAGGTCGATGACCTGGCCCCCCGCCGGAGCCCCGTCCGCCGGAGTCCCGTCCGCCGGAGCCTCGTCCGCCGGAGCCTTGTCCGCCGGAGCCTCGTCCGGGGTCGCCGGTTCGGCCGCCGGGGTGCGCGCCGACTCCGCCTCGTGCACCGCGAGGGCCTCCGCGCCGACCACGTCGGCCAGGTCCTCGTTCTGGACCGCCTCGATCGCTGCGCGGGCCTGCGCCGCGTTCTTGGTGCCGAAGAAGTCGAAGCCGCCCTCGGCGCGGGAGGCGGTGCGCCGCTGGGCCGCGTACGGGGCCACCGCCGCGACCGGCCGGCGGGCCGGGACCGAGGCCGCGGGGGCCGGGGCGGGTGCGGGGGCCGGTGCGGGTGCGGGCGGGGCCGCCGGCAGCTCCCGGGTTCCCTGCGTCCTGCGGGCGAGTGCGCTCATCGCCGCGTGGGCCCGGGCGTAGCCGACCGCGGTGGGCGCGCCCGCCGAGGTGCGCTCCTGCGAACCCGTCGTGAGTTCCCTGGGAGCCGCAGCCGGGCCGGCGGTGGCCTCGATGGCCAGCAGCCGGCGGCCCTCCAGGGCGCTCGCGCGCTCGGTCTCGGCGGTCGCGTACCGCCGCAGCAGCGAGGCGTGTTCGCCGCGCAGCCCGGCCAGTTCCACGCGCTTGGCGCGCAGCTTGGCGTCCAGCTTGGCCCGCAGCAGCCGGGCCTCCTCGAGATCGGATTCGAGCTCGGCTATCCGCTCGTCCGTCTTCCACTCGTCCTTGACCCGCTCGCGCGCCAGCTCCGCGACGCGGCGGCCCGCCGAGCGGTCCCAGGCGCGCATCACGACGGCGCCCGCGACCCCGGCGGTCGCCGTGAGGGCCACGAGCAGCCTCAGCGCCACTGGTTCCGCGAGCAGCCAGGCCGCGCCGGCACTGGCGAGGGACACACCGGCGACGGCCGTCGGCGTGAGCAGCCGGTGCAGGGGTTCGGGATTGCGGTGGCGTCCACGGGGCATGGCCTGAAATTTACAGGCAGTAGAGGCCATGTGGGGTACTGCCCGGCAATCTCTTGCCGGGCAGTCGACCCCCATTCCCCGTCGACCCCGGACCCCTACTTCGTGAGAAGGCCCTTGGACTCCAGGTAGGCCTTCGCCACGTCGGCCGGCTTGGCGCGCTCGGCGTCCACCTTGCGGTTCAGGTCGACCAGGTCGGCCGTCGTGAGCACCCGGGTCAGCTTGTCGAGCGCGGCCGCGACCTCGGGGGCGCCCGCGTCCTTGGCATTGACCACGGGCAGCACGTTGTCGGCGTTCTGCAGCTTCTTGTCGTCCTCGAGCAGGACCAGACCGTAGGCGTCGAGCGTGGCGTCCGTCGTGGTGGTCAGCACCAGCTGGACGGCGCCGTCCTTGACCGCCTGCTTGGCCTGCGGGGTGCCGACACCCTTGGGGTCAATACCGGAAACCTGGATTCCGTACGTCTTCGTCAACCCCGGAGAGCAGAAGGGGCGGACGGCGCATTCGTCTCCCGCCGCGATCTTCACCTTCAGGCCCGACTTTCCAAGATCGGAAAGTGACTTCAGGTTGTTCTTCTGGGCGAATTCCCTGGTCACCGCGAAAGCGTTCTGGTCGACCGCCGCGCCCGCCGGCAGCGCCTTGAGGCCGAGCGGGGCGGAGAGCTTCTCCAGGGCCGCCACCGTCGCCGCGACGTCGCTCGACGCGACCGGCTTCTCCTCGGGCGCCTTGGGGCCGTTGACCTTGGCGTTCAGGAACTCCGCGAGCGTGGCCGCGTACTCCGGGACGACGTCGATCTCGCCCTTCTCCAGCGACGGTTCGTACAGCTCGCGGTTGTTGACCGTCTTGACGGACGTGCTGTAGCCCGCGTCCTTGAGGGCCTGCGCGTACAGCTCGGCCAGCACGTTGGACTCGGTGAACCCGGCCGCACCGATCACCAGGGCGCCCTTGGCGCCTGCGGCGGAGGAGGCCGAGCCGCCGTCCTTGCTCTTCTCCAGGCTGTCGCCGCCGCACGCGGCCAGCGACACCGTCAGGGCGAGGGCGCCCAGGGACGCGCCGAGGACGCGCGTGGTCTTGCTCATGGAGACACTCCGTTCGAAGCGGGGAAGGGAAATCAGCGGGACGGGGGAATCAGCGGGACGCGGCGTCCGCCGGCCGCGGCAGCAGCCGGTCCGCCACCAGCAGGGCGCCTTCCACCAGCAGGGCCAGCGCCGCCACCAGCAGGGCGCCGGCGACGACCTGCGCGGTGTCGTACGTGTTGAACCCGGCGGTGATGATCCGGCCCAGACCGCCCTGGCCGACCATCGCCGCGATCGTGGCCGTGGCGACGACCTGGACGGCGCCCGAACGCAGACCGGTCATCACCAGGCGCCGGGCGAGCGGCAGCTCGACCCGGAAGAACAGCTGGCCGCCGGACATGCCCATGCCGCGGGCGGCCTCCACCACCGAGCGGTCCACCTCGCGCACACCCACGTACGCGTTCGTCAGCAGCGGCGGGATGGCGAACAGCACCAGCGCGGCGATGGTGGGCAGATAGCCGGCGTTGCGCAGCGGGGAGACCATGAACAGCGCCAGCACCGCGAACACGGGGACGGCCCGGCCGATGTTGGAGATGTTGACCGCGAGCGCGCCGCCCTTGCCGAGGTGGCCGAGGAACAGGCCGACGGGCAGCGCCACCGCGCAGGCGATCGCGAGGGCGATGCCGCTGACGTAGACGTGCTCGCCCAGCCGGTGCCAGACGCCGCTCTCCCCCGACCAGTTGGCGCCGTTCGCCAGCCAGTCCCAGGCCCCTCCCATGACGCCCATCGCCTCAAGCCCCCTTGACCGACCGGGCGCCACGGGCGTCGCGGCCCCCGGTGCGGGTCCACGGCGTGAGCAGCCGCTGCACGCCGAGCAGCAGCAGATCGGCCACGAGCGCGAGCAGCACGCACAGCACCGAGGCCGTGAGCACCTGGGCCTTGAAGGAGCTGTTCACGGCCGGGGCGATGAGGTTGCCGAGGCCGCCCTTGCCGACGATGGAGCCCACCGTGGTCAGCGCGACCGTCGAGACGGTGGCGATGCGCACTCCGGCGAGCAGCGCGGGCAGCGCCAGCGGCAGTTCGACCTGCCACAGCAACCGCCCCGGCCCGTACCCCATGCCGCGCGCGGCCTCCCGCACCTCCTCGGGTACGGCCTCCAGGCCGGCCAGCACGTTGCGGACCAGGATCGTCAGCGAGTACAGCACGAGGCCGGTCACCACCAGCGCCGCCGAGAGCCCGAACACGGGCAGCAGCAGCGAGAACATGGCGAGCGAAGGGATCGTGTAGAGCAAGGTGGTGAAGGCGAGCACGGGAGCCGCCCAGCTGCGGCCCCGACGGGCCAGCAGGGCGAGCGGAAGGGACACGGCGATGCCGATGAGGACGGACACGCCCGTGATCCAGACGTGTTCGAGGGTGGCGTCGGTGAGCTCCTGGGAGCGCGAGGAGACGTACTCCCAGCAGATCCAGTCGTTCGCCACCAGGCAGTTCTGCCCGGCCATGCCTCACCCCCCGTCACCGACGCGCGTACGAGAACGACCCTAACCCGCGGCAGGGACAACGGCCGGAAGCCTTCGCAGCCGCGTAACACTCTCCTCATGAATCCTTCGCCGTCGGGCGCGGGCGGGTAGGGAAGGATGGGGACGTGATCCGATTCGAGCATGTGACCAAGCGCTACCCGGACGGGACGACGGCCGTCGAGGACCTGTCCTTCGACGTGGCGGAGGGGGAACTGGTCACGCTGGTGGGACCGTCCGGCTGCGGCAAGACGACCACGATGAAGATGGTCAACCGCCTCATCGAGCCGACCTCCGGCCGGATCCTGCTCGGCGGCGAGGACATCTCCGGCGCCGACCCGGTCGAGCTGCGCCGCCGGATCGGCTACGTCATCCAGCAGGTCGGGCTCTTCCCGCACAAGACGGTGCTGGAGAACACGGCGACCGTGCCCCACCTCATCGGCACCCCCAGGGCCAAGGCCCGGGCCCGCGCCGCGGAGCTGCTCGAACTGGTCGGGCTGGATCCCGCCGTGTACGGCGGCCGCTACCCGGAGCAGCTGTCGGGCGGGCAGCGCCAGCGCGTCGGCGTGGCCCGCGCGCTCGCCGCCGATCCGCCGGTGCTGCTGATGGACGAGCCGTTCGGTGCGGTGGACCCGGTGGTGCGCGAGCGCCTGCAGAACGAGTTCCTGACGCTGCAGAAGTCGGTGCGCAAGACGATCCTGCTGGTCACCCACGACCTGGAGGAGGCGATCCGGCTCGGCGACCGCATGGCGGTGTACGGGGCGGGCACCATCGAGCAGTTCGCGAGCCCGGCGGCGGTGCTGGCCGCGCCGGCCACCGACTACGTGGCCTCCTTCGTCGGCTCGGACCGCGGGCTCAAGCGGCTCGCGGTCACCGCGGTCGGGGCGGCCGACCTGGCATCGGCGGACGGCGGGTCCGCGGCCCCGGCGGCTGCCGTGAAGCTGGGGGCGTCCCTGCGCGAGGCGCTCTCCGCGCTGCTCCAGGAGGATTCGGGCCGGATCGGGGTCACGGACCCGGACTCGGGCGAGCTGATCGGCGTACTGACCCCGGCGGGCGTCCACCGGGCGCTGCGCCGGGCGCGGTTGCAAGAAGCGTGAGAAAGGGCGAAGGGCCCGACCTGTGCGGCGGTCGGGCCCTTCCCTGTGCGTGCGCCGTTGCGCCGCGCGGCCGTCAGGCCTGAATGCGGCCGCTCATCCACACCAGCATCGGCGGGATCTCGCGGCGCCACGTGTTGAAGTTGTGGCCGCCGCTGTCGAGGATGATCGAGGAGACCCGGTCCGGGCCCTTGACCAGCTTGATGAACTTCTTGGTGTCGACGAGGTTCGGCTCGCCCGTCTCGCTGCTGGTGACGAGGAAGGACGTACCGCTCGGCTTCTTGTTCTGCACGCTGTGCAGGACGTTCGCGCGCTGCTTCAGCTTGTCGTCCCCGTGGAACAGGTCGCCGGTCGTGGGGTCGTCGGGGGCGTCGTAGTACGCGGACAGGCCCGCGGCGGCGCCGAAGGTCTGCGGGTAGTGCGCGGCGATCTTCAAGGCGCAGTAGCCGCCGGTGGAGTTGCCGATGAAGCCCATGTTCCGGGGCTCCTTGCCCACCCGGAAGCTGTCCTGAATGGCCTGCGGCAGGTCCACGCCGAAGAAGGTCTCGGTCTGCGGGCCGCCGGGTATGTCCACGCACTCGGTGTCCCGCGGGGGCGCGACGGTCGGCCGCAGCATGACCAGGATCATCGGCTTCATCTTGCCCGCCTTGGACAGACTGAAGGCCTTCATCGGGTAGTCGAGCCCTTTGATCAGGTTCTCGGCGGTGCCCGGATACCCCGTCAGGACGATGGACGCCGGAAAGTTCTCGTCCTTGTGCTGCGGCTGGAAGTACTCCGGCGGGAGCCACACGTAGCCGGGGCTCGTGATCTTCGACTTCTGCCCGGATATGGCAACCTTCAGGATCTGCCCGCCGACCTGAGGCTTGGCGCCGCCGGGCACGTCCAGCTTCTGCTTGTCGACGACCTTGATGTCCTTGCTGCTCATCGAGTGGTCGACGACCTTGCCCATGGACGTCTCCTGGCCGAACAGGTCGGCCCAGGAACCGTAGAAGAGGAACGACTTGTTGGCCGCGAGCCCCACCGCCGAGAACAGCGCCAGCTGGGTCGCCAGCAGGAGGCCGATCCGGCCGGTGAACGCGCGCCAGGTGCGGCCCGAGAGCTTCGGCCAGAACCAGATGGTGGCGGCGAACAGCAGCACACCGGCCAGGACGGCCAGCGCCAGAACCGTATTACTGGTGAGACCCATGAGCAGTCAGTCGACTTTCTGATGGCAGGACTGGAAATTTCCGACGGAAGAGTGAACCCGCTCCCCGTCGATGTCGTCCTAATGGACGCACCACACCCGGAGGCTGTCGCGGCCTTCGGCCACATGATCTCTCGCGGAGCAACGGGAAGCGATGTCTAGCAGGATAGATGGCGATAAGTCCGGACAGGTTCCGAAGCGGGTCCGCCGAATCCTCCGCGGACCACGACCGGAGTCCGTGCCCGGCCTCGTAGGTTCGGCCGTCATGATCGTCGGCCTTCTGGACATCGCGGCGGGCGTCTTCCCGCGGTTCCGGCACAGCCGGATCCACGCCGTCACCGAGGTGCTGCCCGGTTCCCTGGGCCCCTTTGCCGCAGCCATGTCCATCAGCGCGGGCGTCCTGCTGCTGCTGCTCGCCCACGGCCTCAAGCGGCACAAGCGGCGGGCCTGGCGGGCCGCCGTGGTGCTGCTCCCGGCAGGAGCCGCGGCGCAGTTCACCTACCGGCACTCGGTCATCGGCGTGATCATCGCGGCGGTGCTCCTCGCGCTGCTGCTGCGCCACCAGGGTGAGTTCAAGGCGCTGCCCGACCCGCGCAGCCGCTGGAAGGCGCTCGCGAACTTCGTCCTGATGAGCGCCGGTTCCATCGGTCTGGGCCTGCTCATCGTCAACGTCCACCCGGAGAAGGTGGTCGGCAACCCGAGCCTGTACGAGCAGATCAAGCACGTCGTGTTCGGGCTCTTCGGCTTCGAGGGCCCCGTCGCCTACGCCGGCCGGGTGTCCTGGACCGTCGGCTACTCCCTCGGCGCCCTCGGCATGCTGACCGCGCTCACCACGATCTACCTGGCCTTCCGCCCCGAGCACCCGGCCGCCCGCCTCACCGCCGACGACGAGACGAAGCTGCGCGAGCTCCTCGCCAAGCACGGCGGCCGCGACTCCCTCGGGCACTTCGCGCTGCGCCGCGACAAGGCCGTCGTCTTCTCCCCCAGCGGCAAGGCCGCCGTCACCTACCGCGTCGTCTCCGGGGTGATGCTCGCCTCCGGCGACCCCATCGGCGACGTCGAGGCCTGGCCCGGCGCCATCGAGCGGTTCATGGACGAGGCCAAGGCCCACTCCTGGACCCCGGCCGTCATGGGCTGCAGCGAGACCGGCGGCGAAGTCTGGACCCGCGAAACCGGCCTGGACGCCCTGGAGCTGGGTGACGAGGCGATTGTCGATGTCAAAGACTTCTCCCTCTCGGGCCGCGCCATGCGCAATGTCCGCCAGATGGTGAAGCGCATCGAGCGCAACGGCTACACCACCAAGGTCCGCCGGGTCAGCGAGCTCACCGAGACCGAGCTCGAACAGGTGCGCGGCGCAGCCGAGGCCTGGCGCGGCACCGACACCGAGCGCGGCTTCTCCATGGCCCTGGGCCGGGTCGGCGACCCGGGCGACGGCGACTGCTTCATCGCCACCGCCCACCGCACCGAGGAGGGCGACACCAGCCCCTTCGGCGACCTGAAGGCCGTCCTGCACTTCGTCCCGTGGGGTGCCGACGGCATGTCGCTGGAGCTGATGCGCCGCGACCGCGCCGCCGACCCCGGCATGAACGAACTGCTGATCGTGGCCTCCCTGGAGGCCGCCCCCTCACTCGGCATCGAGAAGGTCTCGCTGAACTTCGCGATGTTCCGCTCGGCCCTGGCCCGCGGCGAGAAGATCGGCGCCGGCCCGGTGCTTCGGATGTGGCGCAACCTGCTGGTTTTCCTCTCCCGCTGGTTCCAGATCGAGTCGCTGTACAAGTTCAACGCGAAGTTCCGCCCCCGCTGGGAGCCCCGCTTCGTGGTCTTCCGCACCACCCGCGACCTGCCCCGCATCGGCTTCGCCGCCATGCAGGCCGAGGGCTTCGTGACGCTGGCGCTGCCCCGGCTGTTCGCCAGCCGCCGCCGCCCCAAGCCCGTCCGCACCTGTGCGCACCACCACATGACGGCGGTCGCCAAGCAGCCGGAACGCGAGGTCCAGGCCGCGTAGCCGCCCGTACGGACGCACACGGCCCCGGTACCCGCCCGTACGGGGGTAGTGCGCACGCCCCGGCCCCGGCAGCCCGACAGGCGCCGGGGCCCTGCCGTATCCAGGTCAGCCCTACCCTTGGACCTATGAACACCAAGCGCGGAGCCACCGGCAGGGGCCGGGTCGCAGGTCTGCCGGACTGGGACCGCTGCGGGGTCATGGGCGTCGTCAACGTCACCCCCGACTCCTTCTCCGATGGCGGCCGCTGGTTCGACACCACGGCGGCCGTCAAGCGCGGCCTCGACCTCGCCGCCCAGGGCGCCGACCTCATCGACGTCGGCGGCGAATCCACCCGGCCGGGCGCCACCCGTGTCGACGAGGAGGAGGAGCTGCGCCGCGTTGTCCCCGTCGTGCGCGGCCTGGCCTCCGAGGGCGTCACCGTCTCCGTGGACACCATGCGCGCCTCCGTCGCCGCCCGGGCCGTCGACGCCGGCGCGCTCCTGGTCAACGACGTCAGCGGCGGCCTCGCCGACCCCGGAATGATCCCCGCCGTCGCCGCCGCCGAGGTGCCCTTCGTGGTGATGCACTGGCGCGGCTTCAGCGAAGGCATGAACAGCCTCGCCGTCTACGAGGACGTCCTGGCCGAGGTCACCGCCGAGCTCCAGGCCCGGATCGACGCGGTCGTGAGCGGCGGCATCGCCCCCGAGCGGCTCCTCGTCGACCCCGGACTCGGCTTCGCGAAGAACGCCGAACACGACCTGGCCCTCGTGGCCCGCCTGCCCGAGCTGCGCGCCCTGGGCTTCCCCCTGCTGGTCGCCGCCTCGCGGAAGCGTTTCCTCGGCCGGGTCCTGGCCGGCGCGGCCGACGCCGCCCCACCGCCCGCCCGCGAGCGCGACGCGGCCACGGCAGCCGTCTCCGCCATCGCCGCCCACCAGGGCGCCTGGGCCGTCCGGGTCCACGAGGTACGGGCGACCGCGGACGCGGTTCGGGTGGCCCGGGCCGTGGAAGGAGCGCTGTGACCAACCGAGAAGGAGCCCTGTGAGCAGAACCGACATCGAGGCGGTCGAAGAGGTCAACACGGCCTTCTACGAGGCCATGGAGCGGGGGGACTTCGACGCGCTGTCGGCACTCTGGCTCGATGACGAGATCTCCTGCGTGCATCCCGGCTGGCCGGTGCTCTCCGGCCGCGGCGAGGTGCTGCGCTCGTACGCGCTGATCATGTCCCACACCGATTACATCCAGTTCTTCCTCACCGACACCAAGGTGGCCGTCATCGGTGACACCGCCCTGGTCACGTGCACGGAGAACATCCTCAGCGGCGGGCCCGCGGAGGACGGCGGGGAGCTCGGGCCGCTCGTGGGCCAGCTGGTCGTCGCCACGAATGTGTTCCGACGCACATCCGAGGGCTGGCGCCTGTGGTCCCACCACGGATCCCCGGTGCTCACGGAGTCGGACGAGGACGAGGAGGAGGACGCCTCCTGACCCCTCCGGCGGGGTCCGGAGTATTTCGCAGGTAAATTCGAAGTCGGACGACGCCGACCGCACTCGGCGTAGGCCCATGGCCCCGGGAGCCCCGGGACCGGAAGAACCTACGAAAGCAGGAGTGATTCGCGTGGATCGTGTCGCGCTGCGCGGCCTCAAGGCTCGCGGGCACCACGGCGTCTTCCCCCGGGAGCGCGAGGAGGGCCAGACCTTCATCGTCGACCTGGTGCTGCACCTCGACACCCGCCCCGCGGCGGCCGGAGACGACCTGGCGAAGACCGTGCACTACGGGGTCGTCGCCGAGGAGGTCGTCGACGTGGTCCAGGGAGAGCCCGTCGACCTGATCGAAACCCTCGCCGAGCGGATCGCCCAGCAGTGCCTCAAGCACGAAGCGGTGGCACAGGTGGAGGTCGTCGTCCACAAGCCGGACGCGCCCATCACGGTCCCCTTCGACGACGTGACCATCACGATCACCCGGAGCCGCGCATGAACAACGGACTGAACGCACAGAGCGACCCCACCGTCCAGCCGGTCCCCGCCTCGGTCGTCGAGACGGTCGACGCGGCGGACACCACCCTGTCCAACCCGAAATGGGCCGTGATCGCCCTCGGCGCGAACCTGGGCAACCGGCTGGAGACCCTGCAGGGCGCCATCGACGCCCTCGGCGACACCCCGGGCCTGCGGGTCAAGGCCGTCTCCCCCGTCTACGAGACCGAGCCGTGGGGCGTCGACCCCGGCTCCCAGCCCGCGTACTTCAACGCGGTCGTCAAGGTGCGGACCACGCTGCCGCCGTCCTCGCTCCTGGAGCGCGGCCAGGCCATCGAAGAGGCCTTCGACCGCGTCCGCGAGGAGCGCTGGGGCCCGCGCACGATCGACGTGGACATCGTCGCGTACGCCGACGTGGTCTCCGACGACCCCGTCCTCACCCTGCCGCACCCGCGCGCCCACCAGCGCGCCTTCGTGCTGGCCCCCTGGCACGACATCGACCCCGAGGCCCAGATCCCGGGCCAGGGCGGCGTCAGCGCGCTGCTGGCCGGAATCGGCCTCACGGGCATCACGCCGCGCCCCGACCTGGAACTCCGCCTGCCGGAGTAGTCGTTAGTCTGTGGACTGCTGACGGACGGCGCGGGAAGCGGGGATCTGGCACGTGAAGCAACTGAGGCCGGCGGTTCTGGCGGGGATCTTCGTCGTCGCCGGGGTCCTGTCCTGGGCGGGCGCCCGCCTGTGGAACGCGTACGGCACCCTGCCGGGCGTTCCCCTGGCCGCGCCGATCGTGCTGGGCGTCATCGCCGCGATCCTCCTCGCGACCGCTCTGTCGATGCGCTCCCGCCTCAAGGCACAGCGCGAGCGGCGGCCGGAGGCCAAGGGCGTGGAGCCGCTGATGGCGGCCCGCGCGGTGGTCTTCGGCCAGGCCAGCGCCCTCGTCGCGGCCCTGGTCTCGGGCGCCTACGGCGGCGTCGGCGTCTTCCTGCTGACCAACGCCCTCGACGTCCCCGCCCGCCGTGACCAGGCCTGGTACGCCGGCTTCTCGGTCCTGGCGGGCGCGGCGGTCATCGCGGCGGCCCTCTTCCTGGAGCACGTCCTGAAGCTCCCGGAGGACGACGACCCCGGCAAGGCCCCCGCCACCGCCGCCTAGGCGGCTCCCCGCCGCCCGGGAGCGGCGGGACCTGTCGGCCCTGCGGGCGCTGCGGGCCGGGCTCCGCTCAGCGAGCCATGATCAGGGACATCGCCTCGTTGCGGGTCGCGGGATCGCGGAGCTGGCCGCGGACCGCCGAGGTGATCGTCTTCGCACCGGGCTTGCGGACCCCGCGCATGGTCATGCACATGTGCTCGCACTCGATGACCACGATGCACCCGCGCGGGTCCAGGATCTCCATCAGGGAGTCCGCGATCTGCGTGGTCAGCCGCTCCTGCACCTGGGGGCGGCGGGCGTACACGTCCACCAGGCGGGCCAGCTTCGACAGGCCGGTGATCTTGCCGTCGGTGGAGGGTATGTATCCCACATGGGCTACGCCATGGAACGGGACCAGGTGGTGCTCACATGAACTCATGACCTCGATGTCCTTCACCAGGACCATCTCGTCGTGCCCGAGGTCGAACGTCGTGGTCAGGACCTCTTCGGGCTTCTGGTAGAGGCCGGCGAATATCTCCTTGTACGCCCGCGCCACGCGCGCCGGGGTCTCCAGCAGGCCCTCGCGGTCGGGGTCCTCGCCGACCGCGATGAGGAGCTCACGGACCGCCGCCTCGGCGCGCTTCTCGTCGAACTCGCCGATCGTGCCCTCGCCGCCGGTCAGGGTCACTGGGTCCGTCATTGCTTCCTCGTTCCTGTAAAAGTGCCGCGCCCCCCAGGCTAGAACCTGGGGGGCGCGGCTTCCATTCCGGGTGATCGGGTCCGCGACCTACTCGGCGCGGTCCTCCGGGGCCACCTCGATGCCCTTCTCCGTGGAGACCGGCGTGGCGGCGGTGGCCGCCGAGGTGCCGTTCGCCGAGTTCGTCAGCTGGAGCTCCTTGGGAGAGAGCACCGGCGGACGGGTGGAGGGGGTGCGGCGGGAGGAGCCGGTCCACGCGGGGCGGGCCGGACGCTTCACGATCGTGGAGAAGATCTCGGCGATCTGCTCCTTGTTCAGCGTTTCCTTCTCCAGCAGCGCGAGGACCAGGTTGTCGAGGACGTCACGGTTCTCGACGAGGATCTCCCACGCCTCGTTGTGCGCGGTCTCGATGAGCTTCTTGACCTCTTCGTCGACCAGCGCCGCGACCTCTTCCGAGTAGTCCCGCGGGTGCGACATCTCGCGGCCCAGGAACGGCTCGGTGTTGTCGCCGCCGAACTTGATCGCACCCAGGCGCTCGGTCATGCCGTACTGGGTGACCATCGCGCGGGCCGTCGCCGTGGCCTTCTCGATGTCGTTCGCCGCGCCCGTGGTCGGGTCGTGGAAGACCAGCTCCTCGGCCGCGCGCCCGCCCAGCATGTACGCGAGCTGGTCGAGCATCTCGTTGCGCGTGGTCGAGTACTTGTCCTCGTCGGGCAGGACCATGGTGTAGCCCAGCGCCCGGCCGCGGGACAGGATCGTGATCTTGTGGACCGGGTCGGAGTTCGGGGAGGCCGCCGCGACCAGGGCGTGTCCGCCCTCGTGGTACGCGGTGATCTTCTTTTCCCGGTCCGACATGATCCGGGTCCGCTTCTGCGGGCCCGCCACGACGCGGTCGATGGCCTCGTCCAGCATGTGGTTGTCGATCAGCTTCTTGTCCGAGCGGGCGGTCAGCAGCGCCGCCTCGTTCAGCACGTTGGACAGATCGGCACCCGTGAAGCCGGGGGTGCGCCGGGCGACGGCCGAGAGGTCGACGTCCGGAGCGACCGGCTTGCCCTTCTGGTGGACCTTGAGGATCTCCAGACGGCCCTGCATGTCCGGACGGTCGACCGCGATCTGCCGGTCGAAGCGGCCCGGGCGCAGGAGCGCCGGGTCGAGGATGTCGGGACGGTTCGTGGCGGCGATCAGGATGACCCCGCCCTTCACGTCGAAGCCGTCCATCTCGACCAGCAGCTGGTTGAGGGTCTGCTCGCGCTCGTCGTGACCGCCGCCGAGACCCGCACCGCGGTGCCGGCCGACGGCGTCGATCTCGTCGACGAAGACGATCGCCGGGGCGTTGGCCTTGGCCTGCTCGAACAGGTCGCGGACACGCGAGGCACCGACACCGACGAACATCTCGACGAAGTCGGAACCGGAGATCGAGTAGAAGGGGACACCGGCCTCGCCCGCGACGGCGCGCGCGAGCAGGGTCTTGCCGGTGCCGGGCGGGCCGTACAGCAGCACGCCCTTGGGGATCTTGGCGCCGACGGCCTGGAACTTCGCCGGCTCCTGGAGGAACTCCTTGATCTCGTGGAGTTCCTCGACGGCCTCGTCCGAGCCCGCGACGTCGGCGAACGTGGTCTTCGGGGTGTCCTTGGTGATGAGCTTGGCCTTGGACTTCCCGAAGTTCATGACCCGGGAGCCGCCGCCCTGCATCTGGTTCATCAGGAACAGGAAGACCACGACGATGAGGACGAAGGGCAGGAGCGAAAGCAGCACGCTCAGGAACGGGCTGGTCTTGTCCGGAGTGACGGAGTACCCGTCCGGGATCTGACCGGCTTCGTACTTGGTCTGGAGGTTCTGGGCGAGCTGGACGCCCTGATCCCCGATGTAGTTGGCCTGGAACTTGGTGCCGTCGTGCTTGCCGAGCTTCTGGCCGTCGCTCAGCTCGATCTTGATCATCTGGCTGTCGCCGGTGGTCAGCTTCGCTGTCTCCACCTGGCCACTGTTGATCGCCTTGATGACCTCGCTGGTGTCCACCGACTTGTAGCCGCCGCCGGAGCCGACGACATTCATCAACACGACCACGGCGAGGACGGCCAGCACGATCCACATGACCGGCCCACGGAAGTATCGCTTCACGTCCATCCATACGGGGCGCAAGGCACCCCGTCCCTCCTGCCCGTAGGTAAATGCTGCTGTGAGTAAAGACTGTTCTTCGGAATGTACCCCTGAATTGTCACCCGCGGCCTCGTGGGACGGCTGACAGACCCGCCTTCCCCTGCTCCAACGGCGGGAATCGCCCCCAGGTTCCCCGGAGCTTCCGGGACGCCCCGGGGGCGACGGCGGGAGCGGGGTCAGCCGCCGTAGACGTGGGGGGCGAGCGTGCCGACGAACGGCAGGTTGCGGTACTTCTCCGCGTAGTCGAGGCCGTAGCCGACGACGAACTCGTTCGGGATGTCGAAGCCGACCCACTTCACGTCGATCGCGACCTTCGCGGCGTCGGGCTTGCGCAGCAGCGTGACGACCTCGAGGGAGGCCGGCTGGCGCGAGCCCAGGTTCGACAGCAGCCAGGACAGCGTCAGACCGGAGTCGATGATGTCCTCGACGATCAGGACGTGCTTGTCCTTGATGTCGGTGTCCAGGTCCTTGAGGATCCGCACCACACCGGAGGACTGGGTCCCGGCGCCGTACGAGGACACCGCCATCCAGTCCATGGTGAGCGGGGTGGACAAGGCACGCGCCAGGTCCGCCATCACCATCACGGCGCCCTTGAGGACGCCGACGATGAGCAGGTCCTTGCCCGCGTACTCCGCGTCGATCTTCGCGGCCAGCTCGGCCAGCTTCGCGTCGATCTCTTCCTTGGTGATGAGCACCGACTGGAGGTCGCCGCCCATGTCCTTCTCGTCCACCCGCATCACTTTCGTTGGCGGCCGGGGCTCCGGGGGTGCCCCCGGAGGACTCAGCCGTGTTTCAGCACCAATCAGCCCTGCCGAATGACAAGTCTGCCACCCTGCCGCTGGGCCTCGACCCGGCCGGGCAGGTTGATGGCGCCCTGACCGCGCCAACCGGTGATGAGGCGGTCGACTTCCTCGATGTGGCGGGCGAAGAGGGAGCCCGCGGGAGAACCGGCGGCGACGACGGCCCTGCGCAGCACCCGGCGGCGGACGGCCGGGGGCAGGGCGTACAGCTTGGCGCACTCCAGGCGGCCGTCCTCGTCCCGTACGCCGGTCTCCGCCTCGGCGGCCCAGGCGTCCAGGGCGTCGGCGTCGTCGCGGGAGAGCTGGGCGGTGCGGGCCAGCGCCTCGACGACCCCCTTGCCCAGCGCCTTCTCCAGGGCGGGCAGTCCCTCGTGGCGCAGGCGCGAGCGGGTGTAGGCGGGGTCGATGTTGTGCGGGTCGTCCCAGACGGGGAGGGACTGGACCATGCAGGCCTTGCGGGCGGTCTGCCGGTCGACCTGGAGGAAGGGGCGGCGGTAGCGGTGGCCGCGGCCGGGGCCACCGCTGACCTCGGCCATGCCGGACAGCGAGCGGATGCCGGAGCCGCGGGCGAGGCCCAGCAGGACGGTTTCGGCTTGATCGTCCCGGGTGTGGCCGAGCAGCACGGCGGAAGCGCCCAGCCGGTCGGCGGCCTCGTCCAGGGCGCCGTAGCGGGCGTCGCGTGCCGCGGCCTCGGGACCGCCGTCGCGGCCGACGCGCACGGCGACGGACTCCACCGGGTCGAGGCCGAGGGCGGTCATGCGGACGACGACCTCGGCGGCGCGCAGGTCGGAGCCGGGCTGCAGCCCGTGGTCGACGGTGATGCCGCCGGCGCGGATGCCGAGCTTGGGCGCCTCGAAGGCCAGGGCGGAGGCGAGCGCCATCGAGTCGGCGCCGCCGGAACAGGCGACGAGGACCAGGGGCAGGGTGCCGTCCGCCGGGCGGGCGGCGCGGGGGGACCCGCCGGACGACGGGGTCCGGGGGGAGTCGGTGAGGTCGGTGAGGACGTCGTGGAGTGCGCGGCGGACCGCCAGGCGTATCGCCGCGACCGCAGGATGGGGACCCATGTCCGGTGCCCTTCGATGGAGTTCGGATGCCTCGGAGGCTTCGGGGGTGGTGCGTCGGGGGTGGCGCGTCGGGGTGCCGACGGGCGGCCCCCGCTGGAACGGGTTGTCACTCAGAGTGCGTTGATGGTGACAGAGCCGAGCCGTTCCCCGAGCATCGCACGCCCTTCCACGGCCCACGGTCCCTCGGACGGGTGATGCTGCTTCCCCCAAGGAGACATGTTTACGCCCCCCGCGTCACGCCTATTCGCTCCCTTCGCTCCCCTTGCGGTGGACGCGGGCGACCCAGTCCGCCGGCCTGGCGATCTCGGCCTTGGTCGGCAGTGTGTTCGGGGAGGTCCACACGCGGTTGAAGCCGTCCATGCCGACCTGGCCGACGACGGCCCGCACGAAGCGCTCGCCGTCCCGGTACTGGCGCAGCTTGGCGTCCAGGCCCAGGAGCTTGCGCAGGGCGGCGTCCAGGCGCCCGGCGCCGCTGGCCCGGCGCTGCTGGAACTTCTCGCGGATCTCGGCGACCGAGGGCACCACCTGGGGGCCCACCCCGTCCATGACGAAGTCGGCGTGGCCCTCCAGGAGGGACATGACGGCGGTGAGCCGGCCCAGCACCTCCCGCTGTTCGGGGGTCTGCACGATCTCCACGAGGGAGCGGCCCTCCTCGCCCCGTTCGGCGTCGGGGCGTGCGCCGGCGAAGGACTGTGCGGCTTCGCGCAGCCGTTCCAGGACGGTCACGGGGTCCACTTCGGTGGCGCCGAGGAACGTCTGGATTTCGCCTTCGAGGTGGTCGCGCAGCCACGGCACGGCCGTGAACTGGGTACGGTGCGTCTCCTCGTGCAGGCACACCCACATCCGGAAGTCGTGCGGGTTCACCTCCAGCTCGCGCTCGACGTGCACGATGTTCGGCGCGACGAGCAGCAGCCGGCCGCCGCCCTGGGCCGAGCCCGGCAGCTCGCGGGAGACCGGCGCGAAGGTCTCGTACTGGCCGAGGACCCGGGAGGCCAGGAAGCTCAGCAGCATGCCCAGCTCGACGCCGGTGACCTTGCCGCCGACCGCCCCGAGGACGGCCGCGCCCGGGGTGCCCGCGCGGCGTTCCTGGAGCTTGCCCAGGAGCGGCTGGAGCAGCTCGCGGAAGCCGGCCACGTTGGCCTTGATCCATCCGGCCCGGTCGACCACCAGGACGGGGGTGTCGGGGACCGGGACCCCGTCGGGGACGGCGTGGATCATCCGGGTGAAGTCGCGTACGTGCCGTTCCGAGGACCTGGCGTGTCCGCGCAGCTCCGCGACGACGGCCCGGGCCTCGTCCCGGCTGACCTCCGGGCCGGGTCGCACCAGCCGGGTCGCGGTCGCCACCGCGAGGTTCCAGTCGACCATCTCCGCACCACTGATGCTCGTCATGCGTCAACCGTACGTGGACCGGCCCGCGGGCGGACCCCCTACGGCGCGGCCGCGACCGCCGCGGCCAGCTTGTCGAGGCCCTTCTCGGCGGCCGGGCCGTCCGCGCTGTTGGCGCTCAGGAAGGCGAAGGCGAGGAGCCGTCCGGACCGGTCGACGACGGTGCCCGCGAGGGAGTTCACTCCGGTCAGGGTGCCCGTCTTGGCCCGGAGCAGGCCGGCGGCCGGGGAGGAGCCGGCGTTGCGGGCGCGCAGGGTCCCGGTGAATCCGGCGACCGGCAGGCCCGTCAGGACGGGCCGCAGCTCGGGCCGCTGCGGGTCGGCGGCCTTGGCGAGCAGTCCCGTGAGGAGGCCACTGGTGACCTTGTCGGCGCGGCCCAGCCCGCTGCCGTCGGCGAAGCGGGAGCCGGAGACGTCCACGCCGAGGGCCGCGAGCCGGTCGGTGACGGCCTTCTCCCCGCCTTCGAAGCTGGCGGGGAGGCCCGACGCGAGGGCGGTCTGCCGGGCGAGGGCCTCGGCGATGTCGTTGTCGCTGTGGGTGAGCATCCGCTCGACGAGGCCGGCCAGCGGGGTGGAGAGGGTGGCCGCCATCGGCTGGGCGCCGGCGGGCGCCTTGGCCCGGACGGGTTCGCCGGTGACCTTGACCCCGCGCTCGGTCAGCAGGGCGGCGAAGGCGCGGGCGGCGTCCCCGGAGGGGTCGCCGGAGCGCTCCACGGGCCCGGAGGTGGAGTCGTCGGGGCGGCCCTCGTCGGCCGTCAGGGCGGTGACGGGCGCGATGTTGGGGTTGTCGCCGATGGGGTGGCGGACGGGGCCGGTGTAGAGGCTGTCGTCGTAGCCCAGGCTCACGCTGTCGGTGCCGGCGGCCTTGAGGGCCTGCGCGGTGTCGGCGGCGAGGGCGACGAGGCTGCCGCCGGACCCGGCGGGGCTCTTCTTCTTGGCGGTCAGGGAGGGGTCGCCGCCGCCGACGAGGAGCACCTGCCCGGGGACGGCACCGGGCACGACGGCGGTCCGGATCCGGTGCTCGGGCCCCAGGGCGGCCAGCGCCGCCGCCGCGGTGGCGATCTTGATGGTGGAAGCCGGGGTCATCGCCTCCCGCGCCCCCGACTCGTACAGCACCCGCCCGGTGGCGGTGTCGACGACGGATGCGGTGCGCACGGAGCCGAGCGCGGGGTCGGCGAGCAGCGGGCGCAGCGCCGCCGCGAGGTCCTCGGGGGCGGCCGCCGCCTCCTGCTGCGGGGCTCCGGGACCGATCGCGCCGAGCACCCCGGGGGCGCTGGGAGCGGCCTGCGGGAAGGTGCCGGCACCGGGCCCCTCACCGTGATCTGCGCCACCCGTGAGGCTCCAGGAGGCGACCCTGTCCCGCTCGGCCTTACGCTGGCCGGAGTCCCACGGACCGGAGGCGGTCACCGCTGTCACCGACAGGGCGAGGCCGGCGACGGCCGAGCCCGCGATGAGCTGCCACGTCTTGATCAATGGCACCTCGGACCAGCCCCTTTCGCGATCACACATATGCGTGAGGGACACTTAACCACTGCGTCTTGCCGCGAGCATGGCACCCCACCCGGCTGGGCTGGGCCGGACGCGCGCGTATTTGAATCAAATGCCGTCCCGCAGCCATGCGGACGGCTGAAGCTGATCATGGAGGAGCAGGACGTGGAGTTCGACGTCACCATCGAGATCCCCAAGGGTTCGCGGAACAAGTACGAGGTGGACCACGAGACCGGCCGGATCCGTCTGGACCGTCGCCTCTTCACCTCGACCAGCTACCCGGCCGACTACGGCTTCGTCGAGAACACCCTCGGCGAGGACGGTGACCCGCTGGACGCGCTGGTCATCCTCGACGAGCCGACCTTCCCGGGCTGCCTGATCAAGTGCCGCGCCATCGGCATGTTCCGCATGACGGACGAGGCGGGCGGCGACGACAAGCTGCTGTGCGTGCCGGCCTCCGACCCGCGTGTCGAGCACCTGCGCGACATCCACCACGTGTCCGAGTTCGACCGCCTGGAGATCCAGCACTTCTTCGAGGTCTACAAGGACCTGGAGCCGGGCAAGTCGGTCGAGGGCGCGAACTGGGTCGGCCGCGCCGAGGCCGAGGCCGAGATCGAGGCCTCCTACAAGCGCCTCGAGGCGCAGGGCGGCCACCACTAGGCTCCGCCGGTGAACAGGCTCGGGGGATCCCCGGGCCCTGGCTTCGACCGTGGGCGGCACCCCCGTGAGGGGGGTGCCGCCCACGGTCGTTTTCCGCCTCCGGAGCGGTCCCTTCCCCGGCGTCCGCCAAGGGCTCGCGGGCTGAACCCCTGGTCCATGGCGTAGCCCCGGCTCCGCAGGGGCAGTCGCGCCTCCGCAGGGGCAGTCGGCCTCCGCAGGGGCAGTCGCCGGCAGCGGGACCGAGGCCTGCCGTCGACGGGGAGGAAACGGTTCCGCATACTGATACGGCAGGTGATCACGGTCTGGAGGGCGCGTGGCGGAAGCCGATGGGGCTGAGGACAGGAAGCCCCAGTCCGACGAGGCGCACAGCGCCTTCACGCCGCCGCCCGGGATGGAGCCCGGGGTACCGGAGGAGGACCAGCCCACCTCGGAATTCGCGCTTCCGCCGGGCACCGAGCCGGTGCCGCCCGAGCCCGGGGGCTCTGCCTTCGCAGCCCCGGCCACCTACAGCGCCGCGCATTCCCCGCCCGCCTACACGCCCGGCCAGGGCTTCCCCGTCGCCCGGATGAAGGAGTCCCCCTGGCAGGACCGGATGCGCACGATGCTGCGCATGCCGGTCGACGTGCGGCCGGTTCCCGACCTGGTGCAGCGGCCGACCGAGACCGGGCCCCCCGTGGGCCGCGTGCTCGACCTGACCCTGCGCATCGGCGAGCTGCTGCTCGCGGGCGGCGAGGGCGCCGAGGACGTGGAGGCCGCGATGTTCGCGGTGGCCCGCTCCTACGGGCTGGACCGCTGCGAGCCCACCGTCACCTTCACCATGCTGTCGATCACGCACCAGCCCTCGCTGGTGGACGACCCGGTGTCGGCGAACCGGACCGTGCGCCGCCGCGGCACCGACTACAACCGGCTCTCCGCCGTCTTCCGGCTGGTGGACGACATCAGCGCCCACGAGATCGACGTGTCGCTGGAGGAGGCCTACCGGCGCCTGGCGGAGATCCGCCGCAACCGCCACCCGTACCCCACCTGGGTGCTCACGGCCGCCGCCGGACTGCTCGCCGGGGCCGCCTCCACCCTCGTCGGCGGCGGGGTGGTCGTGTTCCTCGCGGCGGCCCTGGGCGCCGTCCTCGGCGACCGGCTGGCATGGCTGTGCGCCGGGCGGGGCCTGCCGGAGTTCTACCAGTTCGTGGTCGCCGCGATGCCGCCCGCCGCCTTCGGGGTGGCGCTCAAGCTCGCCGAGATCGAGGACATCAAGGCCTCCGCCGTGATCACCGGCGGGCTGTTCGCGCTGCTGCCCGGGCGGGCCTTGGTGGCCGCCGTGCAGGACGGGCTGACCGGTTTCTACATCACCGCGTCCGCCCGGCTGCTGGAGGTCATGTACCTGTTCATCGGCATCATCATGGGCGTCCTGGTCGTGCTGTACGTCGGCCTCCAGTTCGGCGCCGCCCCGCGGCCGGAGGAGGTCCTCGAGATCCAGCAGCGGCCGCTGATCCAGATCGCCGCCTCGATGGTGCTGGTCTTCACCTTCGCGATCCTGCTCCAGCAGGAGCGGTCGACCGTGTTGATCGTGACCCTCAACGGCGGGGTCGCCTGGGTGACCTTCGGGGCCCTGCACTACGCGGGCGAGATCCCGCCCGTGCCGTCCACCGCCATCGCCGCCGGGCTGGTCGGCCTGTTCGGGCAGCTCTTCTCCCGTTATCGCTTCGCCTCCGCCCTGCCGTACACGACCGCGGCCATCGGGCCGCTGCTGCCGGGTTCGGCGACGTACTACGGGCTGCTGCTGATCGCCGAGGACCGGCTGAACGAGGGCCTCGGCTCGCTGGTGAACGCCGCCGCCATCGCCCTCGCCATCGCGATCGGCGTCAACCTGGGCTCGGAGACCTCCCGGCTGTTCATGCGGATCCCGGGGGCGGCCAGCGCAGCCAAGCGGCGCGCGGCCAAGCGCACCCGCGGCTTCTGAGCGGGCACACGAACGCCCCGGGACCCCTTCGCGGGGATCCCGGGGCGTTCGCGTCGCACGGGGCGGCTCAGCCGGCCTAGCGCTTGGCGTGGCGGCCGCGCTGGCCCGGGGTCTGGCCCTCGGCCTCGAGCGGGGCCTCGGCGGCCGCCGCCCTGTTCTCCTTGCGGGCCTTCAGCACCTCGAAGATCACCGGGATGAGGGAGAGCAGGACGATCAGGACCAGGATCGCCTCGATGTTGGTCTTGATGAACTCGATCTGTCCGAGCCAGTAGCCCGCGATCGTGATGCCCGCGCCCCAGCCGATGCCACCGATGACGTTGTACGTCAGGAAGGTGCGGTACTTCATCGAGCCCGCGCCCGCGACCATCGGCGCGAAGGTGCGGATGATCGGCACGAAGCGGGCCAGCACGATGGCCTTGGGACCGTGCTTCTCCATGAACTCGTGCGCCTTGTCCAGGTTCTCCCGCTTGAAGACCTTGGACTTCGGCCGGTTGAAGAGCTTCGGCCCGAAGTACTTGCCGATCATGTAGCCGACCTGGTCGCCGATGATGGCGGCGGCCACGATCAGCGTGCACACCAGCCACAGCGGCTGCTTGATGTACTCGCCGTTGGCGACCAGCAGGCCCGCCGTGAACAGCAGCGAGTCGCCGGGCAGGAACGCGAAGAGTCCCGACTCCGCGAAGACGATGACCAGGATGCCGATCAGTCCGAAGTGCGAAATCAGATAGTCCGGGGACAGCCACTCAGGGCCGAGCGCAATCGTGTACACGGGTTCCGGACTCTCCTGGATCGGGGGCGTGCCGGCGGAGGCAGGCGGGTGCGGGCAAGGTAGGGCACAGTACGAGCGGTTTCAATTATCAACGCACACGGCCCCCTCCCGGTTCCAGGTACCGGAGGGGGTCGGGTGCGTGACGTTCGGGCTAGGCCTTGCGCACCGCATTGGCCAGGATCGCGTCCCGCAGGTGCAGGGCGAGGCCCGGCTTCAGGGCGTCGTAGAACGCCGTGAAGCGCTCGTCCGCGACGTACATCTCGCCGAGACAGGTGTGCATCTCGTACGGGCAGGCGTAGAACCACGTGCTGATGTGGAGCCGGTGCTCCTCGGCCAGGTCCATCGCGCGCTCGCCCTCGGCGGGCTCGCCGGCCTCCATGAGGGCCGCGTAGCGCCTGCCCCAGTCGGCGGCCTGGTCCTGGATCCGCTGCCAGTCGTCCTTCGTGTACGAGGCCGTCCGGCGCTGCGACTCGGCGTAGGCGTCGGTGCCGCCCCAGCGCTGCTGCGCCTCCTCGGCGTACTGCTCGGGATCGTGGTCCCCGAAGACCTCGAACTTCTCCTCGGGCGTGAGGTTGATGCCCATCTTCTTCGCCTCCATGGCGTGCTCAACGGCCTTGGCCATCTGCTGGAGCCGGTCGATCCGGTCGGTCAGCAGGGCGTGCTGCCGGCGCAGATGCTCCCGCGGATCCGTCTCCGGGTCGTCCAGCAGGACCGCGACCTCGTCGAGGGGGAAGCCGAGCTCCCGGTAGAACAGGATCCGCTGCAGCCGGTCCAGGTCCGCGTCGTCGTACCGGCGGTGCCCGGCGCGGCTGCGGCCGCCCGGCGAGAGCAGACCGATCTCGTCGTAGTGGTGCAGGGTGCGCACCGTCACTCCGGCGAATCCGGCGACCTGGCCCACGGAATAGCCCATGTCCGCTTCCCTCAACTTCCCTCCTCGGCGTCCGGTGGGGTACGCCCCTCACTGTGGGTCCTCACGTCGCGTGAGGTGCAAGCCCGCCGGAGGACTGCCTGCTCGGGCCCCGCAGCCGGCCCACCGCCGGCCCGGACGAGAAGCCGGACCGCCGGCATGGAGCCACAGCGCTGAGCGGCTCCTCAGCCCATGGCCTTCGTCCCGTCGATGGTCTCCCGGATGATGTCCGCATGGCCCGCGTGCCGGGCGAACTCCTCCACCAGGTGCAGGAGCATCCAGCGCATCGAGACCTTGCCGTCCTTCGGGAACCAGGGCGCCTCGGGCAGCGGGAAGACGTCGTCGAGGCTGGGCACGGCCAGGACGAAGTCCTCCAGCTCCCGCCGGACCCCGTCCCAGAAGTCCAGGACGGACGGCACGGACTCGCCCTCGACCAGCCGGAAGCCCTCACCCCAGCTCTCCCGGCTGCGCCGCCGTTCGTTGGGCTGCTGCTGGGCCAGCCGCAGCCAGTTGAGCTCGACCTCGGCCGCGTGCTTGAGCAGCCCCGACACGGACAGCTCGCTGGCGCTGGGCCGGCTCGCGGCCTGCTCCTCGCTGAGTCCGAGCGCCGTTTCCCGCAGGGCCGTGCGCTGGGCCTCGACGAAGGCGAGGAGCGTGCCGCGCTCGTCGCCGGGGACCTCGGTGGAAAGCTGAGCCATGGTCTACCGCCTTCGGTTTGGTGCCTTTCCTGCTGACAGGGACCACGCTACGGAGCAATGAGGTCAGGGCCTGTCCTAATTGCCGAGGTTTTCTCCCTCGGGCCGGATCGCCGGGAGGGAGGTGGCCGGCTTCGGCAGCAGGGCCTTGGACAGATCCTGCTTGCCCGTCGGGTCGAGCCCGTACATCGCCTCGTAGATCTTGCGGACCGCCGGTCCCGACGCACCGGAGCCGGTACCGCCCTGGGAGATCGTCATGACGATCGTGTAGTCCTCGGTGTAGGAGGCGAACCACGAGGTGGTCTGCTTGCCCTGGACCTCGGCGGTACCGGTCTTGGCGTGCATCGGGATCTGCTTCTGCGGCCAGCCGCCGAACCGCCAGGCGGCGCTGCCCGTGGTGGCCACCCCGGCCAGCGCCTCGTCGATGTCGTCGCGGGTCTTGGCGTCCATCGGGAGCCTGCCCCGCTCCTTCGGCGCGATCTCCTGGACCGACGTGCCGTCTGCGCTGACGATCGCCTTGCCGACGGAGGGCTGGTGGAGCGTGCCGCCGTTGGCGATGGCCGCGTAGACGGAGGCCATCTGGACCGGGGTGACGAGCGTGTCGCCCTGCCCGATCGAGTAGTTGATGGCGTCGCCCTCGCGCAGCTGGTTGCCCTGGCGGCAGTTCTCGTAGGCGATCTTCTCGGAGAAGCTGCCGTTCTTCTTGCCGTCCCGGCACCAGGCGTCCTTGTTCGCCTCGAAGAAGTCCTGCTTCCACTTCCGGTCGGGGACCCGGCCGGGCACTTCGTTCGGCAGGTCGATGCCGGTGCGCTTGCCCAGCCCGAACTCGTGGGCGGTCTTGAAGAACCAGTCGTTGGGGTTCTTCTTCGGGTTGATGCCCCCGTCCTTCTTCCACTCCTGGTCCGCGATCGCGTAGTAGACCGTGTCGCAGGAGACCTCCAGGGCCCGGCCGATGGTGATGTCGCCGTGGCCCTGCGACTCGAAGTTGGTGAAGGTCTGCTTGCCGACGGAGTACGAGCTGGGGCAGGGGTAGCGGTGGTTGAACGGATACCCGGCGTTGACCGCGGCGGTGGAGGTGACCACCTTGAAGATGGAGCCCGGCGCCGCCTGGGCCTGGATGGCCCGGTTCAGCAGCGGGTAGTTCGACTCCTTGTCGGTGAGCGCCGCGTAGTCCTTGGCGGAGATGCCGCCCACCCAGGCGTTCGGGTCGTACGTCGGGTTCGAGGCCATCGCCACGATGCGGCCGGTCTTGGACTCCATGACCACGACCGCGCCCGAGTCGGCCTCGTAATTGCGCCGGGTGTTCTTGTCGTACGTCTTGCGGGCGTCGATCATCGCGTTGTTCAGCTCGCGCTCGGCGACCGCCTGCACCCGGGAGTCGATCGAGGTCACGATGTTCGAGCCGGGCAGCGCCTTGTCGGTCTCGCCCTGGCCGATGACCCGGCCGAGGTTGTCGACCTCGTAGCGGGTGATGCCCGCCTTGCCGCGCAGCTCCTTGTCGTAGGTGCGCTCCAGGCCGGAGCGGCCGACCTGGTCGGAGCGCAGGTAGGGGGAGTCGGAGTTCTTCGCCTTGGCGATCTCCTCGTCGGTGACCGGCGAGAGGTAGCCCAGCACCTGGGAGGTGTTGGCCTCGTCGGGTGCGGCGTAGCGGCGCATGGCCGTGGGCTCGGCGGTGATGCCGGGGAAGTCCTCGGCGTGCTCGTGGATCTGCAGCGCCTGCTCGGTGGTGGCCTCGTCGCTGACCGGGATCGGCTGGTAGGGCGAGCCGTTCCAGCAGGGCTGCGGGGTCTTGGCGTCGCAGAGCCGGACCTTGTCGACGACCTCCTGGGGGTCCATCCCCAGGACGCCCGCGAGGCGGGTCAGGACGGCCTTGCCGCGGTCCTTCATGGTCAGCAGCTCGGTGCGGTTGGCGGACACCACCAGGTGGGTCGCGTTGTCGGCGAGCGGCACCCCGCGCGAGTCCAGGATGGAGCCGCGCACGGCGGGCTGGACCACCCGCTGGACGTGGTTGTTCTTCGCCTCGTCGATGTACTCCTGGCCATTGCGTATCTGCAGGTACCAGAGTCGGCCGCCCAGGGTGAGCAGCAGCGAGAAGACCACGATCTGGATGACGACGAGCCGGTTCTGGACCCGAGGGGTCCGGCCGGTCTCGGGTATGTTGCTCAACTTGCACTCCCCCGGGCGGCTCCACGTACGCCCGGCCGAGTCTAGGACCTGTCCGGCATCAGAACGGGAAGTGGCTGCGCCCGTGCTGTACCGAGATCCACTTCTGGGTGGTGAAGGCCTCCACGGTGGCCTCTCCGCCCAGGCGGCCCAGGCCGGAGGCCTTCTCGCCGCCGAACGCGGCCAGCGGTTCGTCCCCGATCGTGGAGTCGTTGACGTGGATCATCCCCGTCTCGATCCGCTGGGCGAAGCGGACGCCGCGCTCGACGTTCCGCGTGTGCACGGCCCCGCTCAGTCCGTAGGGCGTGGCGTTGGTCAGCCGGACGGCCTCGTCCTCGCCGTCGAAGACCACCAGCAGGGCCACCGGGCCGAAGATCTCCTGGCCCATCAGCGGGGAGTCCTCGGGCAGGCCGGTCAGCACGGTCGGCTCGACCAGGTTGCCGCGCGTGGATCCCCGTACGAGCGCCTGCGCGCCGGACTCCAGGGCCTGGTCCACCAGCGCGGTCAGCGCGTCGGCCTGGAAGGAGTTGATCAGCGGCCCGATGTGGGTGTCGGCGTCGTGCGGGTCGCCCGTCTTCAGGGCGCGCACGCGGGCGATGAACTTCTCGGTGAACTCCTCCGCCACGGAGGCGTCGACCAGGATGCGGTTGGCGGCCATGCAGACCTGGCCCTGGTAGACGAAGCGGCTGAAGACGGCCGCGTCCACCGCGTAGTCGAGGTCGGCGTCGTCGAGGACGACGAGGGCGCTGTTGCCGCTGAGCTCCAGGACCGTCCGCTTGAAGTGCCGGGCGGCGACCGCCCCGACGTGCCGGCCGACCCGGTCCGAGCCCGCGAAGGAGATGACCTTGGGCACGGGGTGGGTCAGGAGCGCGTCGCCGATCTCGGCGATGTCGGTGACCAGGACGTTCAGCAGCCCGGCGGGCAGGCCCGCATCCTCGAAGATCTTGGCGATGACCCCGCCGCCGACCACGGGTGCGTTCTGGTTCGGCTTGATCACCACCGCGTTGCCCAGCGCCAGCGCCGGGGCGACCGACTTGAGGGTGACCAGGAAGGGGAAGTTGAAGGGGCTGATCACGGTGATCACGCCGACCGGGAGGCGCTGGACCCGGTTCTCCTTGCCCTCGACGGGCGAGGACAGGATGCGGCCCTCGGGGCGGACCGCGAGCTGGAGCGCCTCGCGGATGAACTCCTTGGCGAGGTAGACCTCGTACTCGGCCTTGGGACGGGTCCCGCCGAGCTCGTCGATCATCGCCTCGACGATCTCCTTCTCGCGCTCCTCGGTGATCCGCAGGGCGCGCTCCAGGACCGCGCGTCTGGTGTAGGGGCTGGTGGCGGCCCATTCCCGCTGGGCGCGTTCGGCGCCGCGGTAGGCCTGGTCCACCTGCTCGACGGTGGCCACCGTGATGGCCGCGAGCTTCTCCCCGTTGTAGGGGTTGACGTCGATGATGTCCCACGAACCGGTACCGGCCAGCCATTCGCCGTCGATGTACTGGTGAGCCAGGTCGCTGAATATGGACATGCCATCCCTTACTGCGAGCGCGCACCCGTGCGCTGCACCGGAGACCGATCGGTCGTCATGCACTGATCAGCAGTCATAGTACGTTCGAATCAAGACAGTTGGAGCAGACCGCGCAGAAGATCCCGGGTCCGGTCGGCGTCCGGGCAGTCGGCCTGAAGTCGCTCCATCGCCCGCTCGTACTGCCCCACTTCCTCGTCCTTGTCCAGGTAGAGGGCGCTGGTGAGCTGTTCCAGATAGACGATGTCCTGGAGGTCCGACTCGGGGAAGCGCAGCAGGGTGAAGGCTCCGCTCTCGCCGGCGTGGCCACCGAAGGAGAAGGGCATCACCTGGAGCTGCACATTGGGCCGCTGGGAGACCTCGATGAGGTGCTCCAACTGGCCGCGCATGACGTCGCGGTCGCCGTACGGGCGGCGCAGGGCGGCCTCGTCGAGGACGGCGTGGAAGACCGGCGCGTTCTCCGAGACGAGGACCTTCTGGCGCTCGAGGCGCAGCGCGACGCGGCGGTCGATCTCGGCGGTGGTGGCGCCGGGCATGCCGCGGCTGACGACGGCGTGGGCGTAGGCCTCGGTCTGCAACAGGCCGTGGACGAACTGGACTTCGTAGATCCGGATGAGCGACGCGGCGCCCTCCAGGCCGATGTAGGTCTGGAACCAGCCGGGCAGCACGTCGCCGTAACTGTGCCACCATCCCGTCGCGTTGGCCTCCCGGACCAGTCCCAGCAGGGACTCGCGCTCGGCGTTGTCGGTGACCCCGTAGAGCGTGAGGAGGTCCTCCACGTCCCTGGCCTTGAAGCTCACCCTTCCCAACTCCAAGCGGCTGATCTTCGATTCGGATGCGCGGATCGAGTAGCCGGCCGCCTCACGGGTGATGCCGCGGGATTCTCGGAGTCGCCTGAGCTGTGAGCCCAGGAGGATGCGGCGCACCACGGAACCGCTCGCTTCTGCGGTCACTAGTACTGCCCTCCCCATCGCAATTGGCATGCGTGCGCGCGGGGCCCCCGTACCCCAGGGCCCGCAGTCTGCCACCAAAACGCATCGGCCCGTACTCGTTCTGTAACGGAATCCCGACTCCCGGAAAAGAAGTCCGCCGGGATGCGTAGGAAGAAATGCGCAAGAACCATCACGGGACTGGACAGGTCCGGCGCGTGCACGTGCATCTGCCCTTGCATCCGGCTCGCCCATTCGGAACGATGGTCCCCGCGCACCTGCGTGCTCTTCGCGCCGGCGCCGGACCCACCCCGCAGTTCTCTTTGGACGAGGCCCCTTGCCCCGTCCGCGAATCCCGGGAGTGCCTCGCATGGGGACGAATGGATCGACCATGCTCGAGCCGTTACGGCAGGGGCTTCCCCCGGTCGACCCCACGGCTGTCTCCGGGTCCGCGTCCTGCGCTCTGCCCGCCCGGCTGGAAGCGGTACGGGGGGCACGTTCCTTCTGCCGTTCGACGCTGTCCCAGTGGGGTCTCGACGAGCGGTTCGACGATGTCGCACTGGTCGTCTCCGAACTCGTCACCAACGCCCTGCGCCACGCCCTGCCCGAGGACCCCCGCGGCCCGGGCGGCGAGGCGGAGCCGTCGGTACGGCTGCACCTGATGCGGTGGAGCACCCGGCTGGTGTGCGCGGTGCGCGATCCCAGCGAGGACCGGCCCGGGGGTTCCTTCTCCCCCGAGCGCACGGAGGAGAACTGCGACCTGGAGTCCGGGCGCGGGCTCTTCCTGGTGGACTCCTACAGCGACAGCTGGGGCTGGCACCCGCTCGCGGGCCGGCTGACCGGCAAGGTGGTCTGGGCGCTGTTCCTGCTCCAGGATTGAGCAGGACCGCACACCCCCTTCGCACAGCCGACTGGCCGGGACCGATCCCAGTGATCGGTCCCGGCCAGTGCACGTGCATGGCGTGATGAGACGCGCTGTTCCGGTCGCCGTCCCGGTCCTGCTCCGGTCGCTGTACCCGTCGCCGTCCGGTCGGTAGTTCAGCTGATCAGGTGATCGAACTCGCCGTCCTTGACACCCAGGAGCAGGGCCTCGATCTCGGCCGGCGTGTAGACGAGCGCCGGTCCGTCCGGAAAGCGCGAGTTGCGCATGGCGACGTCGCCGCCGGGCAGTCTCGCGAACTCCACGCAGGATCCCTGCGAGTTGCTGTGTCTGCTCTTCTGCCAGGTCAGCTCAAACAAGGAAGCGAGTTCTGCAGCTGCCATCCCGTTGTACGCGTGGTCCACAGGAAGCCCCCGATAGTGCAGATGTCAACTGCACCGGATCATAGCTGTGTTCATGGGCGCATGCATGGGCAGATGCACGTGCACGCGCGGTGCCTCCCTGATCACAGAGCGGTCCGGCCCGGGTCGGTGCTCAGGGCCGCAGGGCCTGCGAGACCTCGTCCAGGGAGTGCAGGAGCTGCTCGCCGGCCTCCCGCAGCAGCCCCGGCCCGGGGCCGTCGCCGTCCGCCAGCACCGCCCTGACCTCGTCCCATTCCGGGACGCGGCGCTCCCGTACCGCCTTCGCCCCCGTCTCGGTGGCGCTGCGCAGCGCCCGCGCCAGAGCGGCCGCGCCCGGCGCCGGCCCGACCCCGGCAGGCGGTTGCTCCCGGCCGGGGTCGGGGAGGTGGGCCTCCAGGAGCATGGCGGCGCGGCCCACCGCGGCCAGGGCGTCGCCCGCGCCGTCGGCGGCCGCGCGGGACAGCCCGCGGTGGCGCACCGGCTCCCCGGCGGCCCGGGCCAGGGCCTCGTGCCAGGCGATCCGGGCGTCGCGGGCGGCCAGCAGGGCCTCGCGCACGTCGGCGCGCCGGGCCCCGGCCGGGTCGGCGTACTGGCTGAGCACCGCGGCCGCGTACCGGCCGTCGGCGGCGATCCAGTCCGCGAGGCGGGTCCGCAGCCGCGGGGTCTCCCAGGCCGGGTAGAGGGCGTAGCCGATCATCGCGAGCAGCCCGCCGACCAGGGTGAGGGCGACCCGGTCGGGCACGGTCTGGTCCCAGCGGACGCCGCCCATGCCGAGCAGGAAGACCACGTAGGCGGATACGCACACCTGGGAGACGGCGTACCCGGTGCGCATCAGGGCGTACATCAGGCCCGCGCTGAGCACGGCGAGCAAGCCGGACAGGTACATGCCGGGATGCGCGAGCTGCACGATCCCGGTGGCGACGGCCACGCCCACGAGGGTGCCGCCGAAGCGGGCCACGGCGCGCGAGTAGGTCTGCGCGAAGTCCGGCCGCATGACCATCACGGAGGCCATCGGGGCCCAGTAGGCGTGCCCGAAGGGCAGCGCGCGGCCGATCACGAAGCCCGCGCAGGCCACGGCGGTCAGGCGCAGGGCGTGCCGCAGGACCGGGGAGCCGGGGCGCAGTTCGGCGCGCACGGCCCTCAGGACCAGCGGCACCAGCCCCGGCAGGGTGGGCCGGAGCATCGCCTCGCCGGGATCGGCGGTGCGCTCCGTCCCGGGCTCGGCCGTCTCCAGTACGTCGTCGAGCAGCGCGGCGAGCCGGTGCGCGGCCCGCAGCGGCGCGCCGGACAGGAGGTCCGGCGTGTCGGGGGACTTCAGGACCGCCAGGGCCGGCGCGGGGAGGCGTACCGGATCCCCGTGCCGGATCGCGTGCGCGGCGGCGTCCAGCACGGCCGCGGCGGCGGCGAGCAGCTCGCGCACCCGCTCCCGGCCCGGGCCCTCGGCGGGTGCCCCGACGGCCGGATCGGCGAGCGAGGCCAGCACGGGCCGGATCCGCTCCGCGAGCCCGCGCGCACCGTGCAGTTCGGCGGGTCGCCGACGGGCCTGACGCACGGTCACGGCGGCGGCGTCGCGGGCCGTCATCAGCGGCTGCGGGTCGAAGGGCGCGAGCGGGTCCTGGCGCAGGCGGCGCGCGTAGTCGGCCTCGGCGGCCAGCGCGTCGGCGAGGGCGTCGCGCTGGGCGCCCCAGCGGCGGACCGGGAACAGCACGATGAGCAGCGCCTGGACGACCCCGCCGACGGCGATCATCGCGGCGTGCCCGGCGGCCTGGGGCACGGAGGTGGGCAGGGTGACGGTGACCAGCATGATGGCGACGTTGCCGGAGGCGATGATCCCGGCGGTGGGGCCGGCCGCCCACATCAGGCCCGCGAGGAAGGTCCAGACGGCGAGCAGGCCGAGGAAGAGCGCGGTGTGCGAGGACCCGACGAGGTAGCCGACGAAGGTGGAGACGGCCAGGGTCAGCCCGGCGGCGAGGGCGAGGGCGGGGCGGGGCCGCCAGCTCTTCTGGAAGGTGGCGATGGCCGCCATGAAGGCCCCGAACGCGGAACTGGCCGCCGAGCCGGGTCCGAGGAGGACGAGCCCGAGGGCAACGACGACGGCGAGCCCGGCGGTGGCGCGCAACGCGACGAGCGGCTCCAGCCGGGTCCGCTCGACCGCCATGCCCGCCCGGGCGGTGTCCTTCAACGCCCGAAGCCAACTCATGCCGCCGAGCGTACCCTTTGCCCCGCAATCACCCCAGATGGGGCCCTCGGTGCCGACACGGCCGGCGAGGCCGCGGGGCGCGCCTCCGGCTACCGCGGCTGGGGTGCGCGGGGGGCCGGGGCGGAGCCCGGCCTGGGGCGGTAGCGGTGTACGAAAAGCGCGGGGCGAGCGCCGGCTACCGCTGCAGCGGTGCGCGTGGGCTCTGGGCAGGCCCCCGGTACGGCGGCGGCGGGGCACCTGAGTGAAGCGCCAGCGGTCGCGGCAGCGTTGCTCGCCGAACGGCCGAGGGCCGCACCCCGGCCACCGCGGCGGCGGTGGGTGCGGGCGCGCGGGCGGGCCCCGGCTAGGGGGTGTCTGACGGAGGTCCGTGGTGAAGGAGCGGTGTCCGGTGCGTGCTCTCGGCGCGCCGGCCGGATGCCCCCGTACTGGACGTACTTGGGCTTTCGGCCGGTGCGGCGAGAGTGCGTGCCGGGCACCGCGACGCCGCGGACCTCCGTCAGACACCCCCTAGCGCGGCAGCGGGGGGTTCTTGCGGGTCATGTGGGCGGCGTTCGCGGCCGCCGTGCCGTCCTCCCAGCCTGCGTGGTCGGTCGCGCCCCGCAGACGGGTCGTCGTGGTGCGCGGGAACATCTCCTCCGCTCGGGAGCTGACCGCCACGTCCCGGGCGACCAGGGCCGGCAGGTAGTCCGGGATCTCGCCGGCCGCGTGCTCCGCCGTCTCCGCGAGACGCCGGCCGATCCTGCTGGCGTACGCGAGCAGGAAGGACTGCCTGAAGGTCTTGGTCCGCTTGCGTCCGCCCGCACGCTGCGCCGCCTCCGCGCGGGTCATCGCCGCCGTGCCCTGCACCAGCAGCGAGGTGTAGAGCAACTCCACCGCCTCCAGGTCGCTCTCGAAGCCGACCACCGTGGAGAACTCGAAGGCGCCGTTCCACACCGCCCGGCAGCGGTTGGCGGTGGCCACCGCGTCGAGCAGGACCGCCTTCGCCTCCTCGTACGGCGGCTCGACGCCGATCCGGCAGGCGCCCGGCACCTGGGCCGGGCCCTTGCCGCCGGCCGCGAGCAGCGCCTCGTCCACGGTGTGCCGGGCCATCAGCTCCTGGGCCTTGGCGCTGAGCGCCTCCGCCTCCTCGGGGTAGGTGGTCGCCTCCGCCTTCGCCAGCAGCGCGCGGATCCGCCCCAGCATGCGCGGCTCGATGTGCGCGTGCTCGGCGAGCGCGTCCGCCGGGTCGCCGGGCAGCGGCCCGACCGGTTCGATCGACGGGAGCCGGACCAGCAGCCGGAACACCTCGAGGAAGGCGGTAGCCAGCGTGAACCGGTCCGTCCGCTCGCGCTGCGCGAGCCGGTCGGCGTACGCCCCGTCCTCGCCCCACCACACCTCGGCGTCGGTCCAGCGCTCCGGGAGCCGGGCGTAGCGGCGCGCCTCGGCGGCGATCACGTCCCCGGCGATCCGCAGGTGCCGTTCCTCCAGGTCCCGGCGGACCAGCCGGAGCACGTCGGCCGGCTGCCAGCCCCGCTCCCAGCCCTGGCGTACGTACGCCTCCCCGCGCCGCAGCAGCTCCCGGCCCACCCCGGCCCACTGCCCGGTCTTGGCGACCAGCAGCGACGCCCCGGTGTCCAGCCCCGTGTCGTCCTGGGCGTAGAGGGCGGCGGCGAAGGCGCGGTCGACGGTCTCGGCAAGGTCTCTCACACCTCTCAGCTTGGCATGTCCGCCTTGGCTCCCCTTCCCGGCGGCGGCCCGGCACGGCGCAGCCCCCACTGTCCGACCCCGGTGGGACACTCGCACTCGTGAGCGAGAACGCCGGCCGCTGGGCCCTGGCCGAGGACGCCGACGGCCGATGGCACGCCGCGCCCGTGACCCCCGGCGCCGGGCCCCGGATCACCGTGCGCGACCCCGCCGAGGCGATCCGCGCCGCACCGCCCGGCACCCGCTGGGTCTGGCGGTCCACCGCCGCCGTGTACCCCCGCCTGCTCGCCGCCGGCGCCCGCGTCGAGCGCTGCCACGACATCGAGGACGTCGAGCTGCTGCTCCTCGGCCACGAGGGCCGCTTCGGCGAGCCCCGCTCGGCGGCCGCCGCCTGGGCCCGGCTCACCGACGCGCCCGTACCACCCGATCCCCCGCAGCGCGCCGCCGTGCCCGCCGCCCAGGACTCCCTCTTCGACCCCCGCCCCGCCACCCCCGTCCCCCTCGACGCCCTGCTCGCCGTCCATGCGGACCAGGCCAGACGGCTCGACGCCACCGCCCACCCCGACCGCATGCGGCTGCTCACCGCCGCCGAGTCCGCGGCGTTCCTCGTCGCCGCCGAGATGAACCGCGCGGGCCTGCCCTGGCGGGCCGACGTCCACCGCGCCCTGCTGACCGAGCTGCTCGGCGAGCGCTACGCGGGCGGTGGGGAGCCCCGCCGCCTCGCCGAGCTGGCCGACCGGATCTCCGCCGCCTTCGGCCGGCGCGTGCGCCCCGAGCTGCCCACCGACGTCATCAAGGCCTTCGCGGAGGCCGGCATCAAGCTCAAGTCCACCCGCCGCTGGGAGATCCAGGAGCTCGACCATCCCGCCGTCGAGCCGCTGCTCGCGTACAAGAAGCTGTACCGGATCTACACCGCCCACGGCTGGAGCTGGCTCGCGGACTGGGTGCGCGACGGCCGCTTCCGCCCGGAGTTCATCCCCGGCGGCACCCTCACCGGCCGCTGGGTGACCAACGGCGGCGGGGCGCTGCAGATCCCCAAGGTCATCCGCCGGGCGGTCGTCGCCGACCCGGGCTGGCGGCTGGTGGTGGCCGACGCCGACCAGATGGAGCCCCGGGTGCTGGCCGCGATCTCCCGCGACCCCGCCTTCATGGAGGTGGCCGGGCGGCCCGAGGACCTCTACACCGCCGTCTCCCGCCAGGGCTTCTCCGGCGACCGCGACAAGGCCAAGATCGCCGTACTGGGCGCCGTCTACGGACAGACCTCCGGCGACGGCCTCAAGAACCTGGCCGCCCTGCGCCGCCGCTTCCCGCGGGCCGTGGCGTACGTGGACGACGCGGCCAGGGCCGGGGAGGAGGGCCGGCTCGTACGGACCTGGCTCGGCCGCACCTGCCCGCCGCCGGCCGGGGTCCCCGAGGAGGGCGAGGCCGGGATCCCGCAGGACCGGGAAGACGCCTGGACCCCGAGCTACGCCTCGACCAACACCCGGGCCCGCGGCCGGTTCACCCGCAACTTCGTCGTGCAGGGCAGCGCCGCCGACTGGGCCCTGCTGCTGCTCGCGGCCTTGCGGCAGACCCTGGCCGGGATGCGGGCCGAGCTGGTGTTCTTCCAGCACGACGAGGTGATCGTGCACTGCCCGGCCGCGGAGGCCGGGGCCGTCGCCGAGGCGATCCGCGCCGCCGGCGACCGGGCCGGGCGGATCACCTTCGGCGACACGCCGGTCCGGTTCCCGTTCACCACGGCCGTCGTCGAGTGCTACGCGGACGCCAAGTAGCCGAAACCGCCGGCGGAGTCGGGGGGTTCGGAACCGAAGCCGCACCCCAACGCGAGCCCGAACCCGGTCGATTGTCGATTCGTCGATTGGACGATTGGTCGATGTGCGAGCACCGCCCCCGCCCGCTAGCCCAGTTCGTGGAAGTAGACGTGGAAGCCCTCGCGCACGAAGCCCTCCGCCTCGTACAGCCCCTGCGCGAGGGTGTTGTCGTACGCGGTCTCCAGCTGGACCCCGGCCACCCCGGCCTCACGGGCCCGGCGCAGCACCTCCTGCAGCAGGGCCCGGCCCGCGCCCGTGCGGCGGCCGGCGGGGGCGACGTACAGGTCGCCCAGGACCCAGATGGGCCGCATGGAGAGGGACGAGAAGGTCCGGTAGACCTGCGCGAACCCCACCGTCCCGGCGTTCGGGACGTCCGCGAGCAGGACCTGGGACTCATCGTTCGCGAGGCGCTCCGCCAGGAAGGCGCGCGGGCGCTGCGCGTCCTTCACGTCGACCTCGTAGAACTCCAGGTAGCCGCGGAACAGTTCCGCCGCCACGTCGAGGTCCGCCTCGCCCGCGGTGCGTACCGCGACACCCGACTGCGTTGCCTGACCGCTCATCTGCGTCTCCCTTGATCCACTCCCGTGCGCCGGGACCATTGTGCGCGCAGGAGCGGGGAGGGCGACCGGTCATTTTCCGGTGACGGGCTGGGCGGGGAGCGTGTAGACGTGCCCGGGCGTGACGATCTTGGTGATGGCCTCACCGAACAGCGTGCTGGGCTCCGAGCCCTCGTAGCCGATGTCCGTGTTGAGCAGCACCACCATCGTGGCCTGCGTCTGCGGCATGTACACCACCAGCGAGCCGTAGCCGGGCAGTGAGCCGTTGTGCCCGATCCAGCCCTGGACGTTGAAGATGCCCAGGCCGTAACCCGTGCCGGGCAGGGCCGGGACCACCTTCAGCCGCTCGGCCTGGGTGGCGGGCTCCAGGAGGGTCCCGGTGGCCAGGGTCTTCGCCCAGCTCCGCATGTCGGGGAGGTCCGAGATCATCGCCCCTGCGGCCCACCCCCAGGAGGGGTTCCAGTTGGTGGCGTCCTCGGTCTTCCCCGAAGCCGTCTGGTCCGTGTAGCCGTGGGCGTGCGGACTGGGGAACTCCGCACCGGTCGGGAACAGCGTGTGCTTCAGTCCGGCCGCCGCGACGACCTCGCGGTTGATGTAGTCCTCGAGCTTCTGCCCGGTCGCCTTCTCCACGACCAGCCCGAGCAGGATCAGGTTGGTGTTGCAGTAGAGGAACTCCGCGTCCGGCTCGAAGAGCACCGGGTGCTTGAAGGAGTACGCGAGCAGCTCCTGCGGGGTGAACACCTTCTGCGGGTCGCTGGTCAGGGCCTTGTAGAAGCTCTCGTCCGCAGAGTAGTTGAACAGTCCGCTCCGCATCCCGGCCAGCTCGCGCAGGGTGATCCGGTCCCCGTTCGGGACGCCGTCCACGTAGGTGCCGATCGGGTCGTCCAGCCGGACCTTGCCCTCGTCGACCAGCTGCAGCACGGCGGTCACGGTGAACGTCTTGGTCACGCTCCCGATCCGCATGTACAGATCGGTGGCCATGGGCGCGTTCGTCGCCTTGTCCGCGACGCCGAAGGACCGTACGTACTCGCCCTTGCCCGGCGCCGACAGGGCCACCATCACCCCGGGCACCTTCGCCTCGGCCATGGCCTTCTTGACGGCCTCGTCCAGCTGCGCGGCCACGGCCGGGGTCAGCCGGGGGAAGTCGTCGGGGGCGGGCGGCGCCTCCCCCGGGGGCGCCTCCACCGCCGAGGCCGCGAGGGACGGTGCGACGGACCCGGCCCCCGGGTATCCGGCCCCCGGGTATCCGGCCTGCGCGTATCCGGCCTGCGCGCCGAGCGGTGCCACGACCAGCCCTACCGCGGCCGCTCCCACCGCCGCTCTGCGCCACCGTGTCGTCATGGCCGGCCTCCTGCCACGTGAAGCGAAGCCCCCGCCGTTCCAACGTAGCCCGGCCCCCTTCCACGGGCGACCTGGCGGTCCGCGGCAAGAAGTCTAAAAACCGATTCTAGAAATACTTCCGGATCGGCCACACTCATGGCATGAACCAGACACCTGCCGGCTTCGGGCCGCCCCCCGAACCGTTCGAGCCGCGGTCCGGCGGCACCAGCGGCGCCGCGGGCCCGCGTCGGGGCGGCCGGCCCAGGGGCCGGACCGCGGTCGTCCTCGCGGCACTGGTCGGTGTTCTCCTCGTCATCGGGGGCGGCGCGTACCTCGCGGCCGGCGGCGGCCGGGGTGAGGACGGCACGGGCGGCAAGGGCGCCGAGGATGCGGCCATGCCCTCCCGTTCCCCCTCGGTCGACCAGGGCGACGGCAAGGGCCCCGGCGGCGGCCCCGCCGCCTACGACCCCAATGCCGGCATCCAGCCCGGCGAGGCCCGGGTCTGGCTGCGCGACAACCAGACCGAGCTCGCGGGGTCGGGAGCCGAGCAGTTCGGGCCGTGGCGGGTGGGCGACGTCGTGGTCAAGGCGATGAACAAGGAGGTCACCGGCTATGCGGTGGCCGACGGCCAGGAGAAGTGGAAGCTCGCGCTGCAGACGCCTCTGTGTGGAGTGCCCCAGGCCCCCTCCGCCACCGGCAAGCTGGTCGTGGGCCTCAAGGAGAGCGACTCGACCACGTCGCAGTGCACCCAGCTCCAGCAGATCGACCTCGCCACGGGCACGGCCGGCTGGAAGGTGCCGCTACCGCAGGAGAAGGCCCACGACGCCTCGCTGCAGCTGGAGATGGCCATCTCCGGTGACACCGTGGCCGTGGCCCGCTCGGCCGTCATGAGCGGCGTCTCGGTCACCGACGGCAGGAAGCTCTTCGGTACGTCGCACACGAACGGCTGCTCCCCGCACGCCTTCGCCGGGGGCTCACGGCTGATCTCGCTGCGCAACTGCTTCCCCCCGAAAGAACCCGCCTCGGCCGCGCGGTCGATGGTCGAGGAGCTGGATCCGGCCACGGGCGCCTCCAAGTGGAGCCACACCTACGACGCGGGCTGGAACGTCGGCCGGGTGCTGTCCGTGGAGCCGCTGGTGGTCGCGGCGTACAACACGGGCAAGAAGACGTGGAACACGACCGCCTTCACGGCCGACGGCAAGGTCCGGTCGCAGGCCGACGCCGGGTTCGCGGTCAGCGGCCGGTGCAACGGGTGGGGCAACTCGAGCGGCTACCAGGAGTGCTACGCCGCCGTGGCCGACGCCGACACGCTCTACATCGGCGCCGGAAAGCCCGGCGAGAACCTCGGCATCGAGGAGACGGTCCAGGTCGTCGCCGTCGACCTGAACACGGGCAAGGAGAAGTGGCGCACGGCCGAGCAGCCGGAGGGCCGCACCATGTGGCCGCTCGCCGTCGAGGACGGCAGGGTCGTCGTCTACGTCTCGCCCGGCAGCGGCGAGACGGGCTCGGTCGTGTCCCTGGCCCCGGCCGACGGGTCCGCGCAGCCGCTGCTGCGCAGTCCGGCGGCGGCCGCCGGGGCCGAGGACGTGTTCTACGACCACGGGGTGCGGATCTCCTGGGCCGGCGGACGGCTGTTCCTGCTCAACGGCAGGGTGGTCAGCCCGGAGCCCAAGGTCGCGAGCCGCTCGATCCTTTCCTTCGGCAAGTAGGCGAGCAACCGGGCAGAGGGGAACGGACACGTGCACAACCCGTACCAGCAGGGGCAGTTCGGCCCTCCCGAGTGGCCCCCGCCCACCCAGGTGCCGCCCCGGCCGCAGCCGTACACCCAGCCGTCGCAGCCGTACACGCAGCCGCCGCCGCAGCCGTACACGCAGCCCTCCCTTCCCCGCCCGCCGGAGCCGCGCAAGCGACGGCGGCGGGCCGTCGCCGGGATCTGCGCGGTCACCGCCCTGGCGGTCGCCGCCGCCGTCACCGCCGTCGTGTACGCCCGCGGACAGGCCGGGGACCGGGCCGAGCCGTCCGACCCTTCGAAGCCGCTCATCGCCGGGTGGAAGACCGTGGTCAACCCCCGGCACGGCACCGCGTTCGACGTCCCGCCGGACTGGGAGGTCGCCGAGCCCACCGTCTTCAGCGGCTACACCGACCGCAAGGACCCGGACAAGGTCCTCATCGGCCACACGGCCCCCGCCTTCTACAAGTCCCAGTGGTGCAGCATCGATGCGAACGGCGACGGCCGCATCGAGGACGTCAAGCTCGGCGCCGCCGGCACCAAGGGCGCCGAAGGCGCCGCCAGCACCACCGAGGTCGCCCAGAAGAGCGCGCCGACCTGGGTCTACGCCGCGCACACCCAGCCCGACAAGAGCCTCGTGACCTGGGACGAGCCGGTGGAGTACCGCACGAAGTCCGGTGTGGAGGGCACGTACGTCAAGGCCCGTTCCGCCGGTGCCCCGCAGCCCCACCGCTGCGCTGGCGACGGCCAGGCGGTGGTCTTCGGCTTCCGCAACTCCAAGGGGGGCTTCGTCGCCTGGGACTTCCACGGCCGTACGGGCGTCCCCGGCGCCGTCGGCGACGACCTGGTCATGCGCATCCTGAGCACCGTCCGTCTCTCCGGCGACCCCGAGGAGTCCGCGCCCCCGGCTCCCTGACGGCACGGGCCGTTCAGTCCCCGGTCCGGATGTGCCGGATTCGCATGCATGCTCTATGTTGCAGGGGCAAAACACGGGGGACTTCGTATGGCGCACGGGCAGGAGCCGCGCCCCGGAGCGGTGGTTGGCGCTCGACGAGCCGAGACTGAGGCAACGGACGACGGATGGCACGGGACTACGACAGCCAGCTTCTGGAATCGGTGGCGGTACGCCGCCGCAGGATGAGGGACGCCCTGCTCTTCGGCGCGCAGCGGGCGCGGCGCACGGCGGACGAGCGGCTCGGGAAGCTGTTCGCGGGGATCGCCATCGCGGCCGTCCTGTGCGCGGGCTGCGTCGGGTGGTCCTTCGTCCAGCACACGCTCGCGAAGCAGAAGGCCGAGCAGCAGAAGCAACAGCAACAGCAACAGGGCCGGATACCGCCGCCCGGACAACCGTCGAACCCGCAGCAGCAGCCGTCCGGTGCGGCGAGCCCGTCCGCGTCGAAGTCCCCGAAGCCGTCGAAACCACCGAAGACGGCGCAGCCCACGGCCTCGCCCCCGGCCAAGTCGCCCAAGCCGACGCAGTCCTAGGCGCCGGCGGTCGCAGGCAGTCGCATCCGGTCGCAGGCGCAGGCATGGGCGTAGCCGTGCCCACGGGTGTGGCCGTAGTCGTAGAGGAAGCAGCAAAGGCGTGCAGATCCGGGAGAGTTCACAGTCCCGCAGCAGCGCCATGTCCCCTTGGCCCGAAAGGTCGCAATCCCGCGATGATAGGTTCCCGTAAGTGGTGAGCACAGCAACGACTTCCCGGGCGCAACTGAGCCGGGTGACCCTGGTCGGCGAGCGGCGCCGGGCCGATGTGGTCCTGCCCTCCGATACTCCGATCGGGCAGCTGCTCCCGGACATACTGCAGCTGCTCGACGACCGGGCCGCATCGCGTCCGCTGACCCGTCAGCTGATCACGTCGGACGGTTCCGCGCTGCCGCACGACAGCACGCTCGCGTCGGCCGGGATAGCCGACGGGGCCGTCCTGCGGCTCGTCAGGAGCCATTCCGCGCCCCCCGCCCCCGTGGTCCACGACGTCACCGACCTGGTGGCCGACGACCTCGACCTGCAGGCCTGGCGGTGGCGTCCCGCCGCCCGGCGGGGCAGCGCGGGCGTGGCGACCGTCGCCTTCACGGTGACCGCCGCGCTGCTCGCCCGCGGCGAGTTCGCGCTCGCCTCGCTGACCGGCGCCCTGGTCGCCGTCACGCTCGTCCTGATGGCGGCGGGCGCCGTCATCTCCCGGATCGGGCAGGGCAACCGCGGTCTGGCCACGGCCCTCCTGCTCGCCTCCGGCGGGCTGGGCCTGCTCACCGCGTGGACCGCCGCGGACGCCTACCACTGGCCGGGCCCGGCGCGGCTCGCCGCCGTCGCGGGCTCGCTCGTCCTGACGCTGGTGCTGCTCGGCTACTTCTCGCCGCTCGGCCGCGGCGGGCTCATCGGCGCCGTCGCCACTGCCGTGATCACCGCCCTGTGGGAGGCCGTAGCCGCCCTCCAGGACGACCCGGCCCGGCTCGGCGCGGTCATGGTCCTCGTCTCGATCGTGGTGCTCGGCCTGCTGCCGCGGCTCGCCCTGATGGCCTCCGGGCTCACCGCGCTCGACGACCGCCGCTCGGGCGGCGCCTCCGTCAGCCGCCACGAGGTGGGCAACGCGCTCGCCGCCACGCACCGCGGGCTCGCCCTCGCCACGATCGTCACCGCCGTCTCGGCGGCGGCCGCCGGCTGGCTGCTGACCCTCGCCGAGAAGCCCTCGGTGTGGACGGTGGCGCTGCCGGCGCTCGCGGCCGTGGTGCTCCTGTCACGGGCGCGGGCCTTCCCGCTGGTCGCCGAGGTCGTCGCGCTGATCGCCGCCGCGGCGCTGCTCGTCGTACGCCTCGTGATGCTGTGGACCGAGCACGGCGGCGGCGCCGGGCCGCTCGCCGTGCTGGGCCTCGCGGGACTGCTTCCGCTGCTCGTCCTCGCGGTGCAGCCGCCGGAGCACGTGCAGGTCCGGCTGCGGCGGACGGCCGACCTCGTCGAATCGGTGGGCATGGTGGGGCTCTTCCCGCTCGCCGTCGGGGTGTTCGGCGTGTACGGGCAGCTGCTCAACAAGTTCTGAGGAAAAGGGGCAGGGGCAGACATGCGACACGGAGACAACTGGCAGGGCGACGTCCTGCGCGACCTCAGGGGCGGAGCGCAGCCTCCGGCCCAGGGTCCGGGCGGCCCGCAGCAGCCGGTGCCGGGTCCCGGCCCGCAGCAGCCGGTGCCGGGTCCCGGCCCGCAGCCCCCCGCCCCGGGCGCCGCGGAGGCCGCGTACGGGTACCCGCCGCAGGGCCCGGCCGGAGCGCCGGCCGCCGCCGTACCGCCGGGCCACCCGCAGCCGCCGGGCCACCCCCAGCCGCAGCCCCAGGCCCAGCCCCAGCCGCGGGCCGCGTACGCCCCCGCGGGGCACGGGCAGGGCGCGCGCGCCCCCGAGTCCCGGCCCGCGGTGGACCGGAACCTCGCCGGGGTGGGCCGCGGGGCCCGGCACGGCGAGCCGTTCACCGCCCGCGCCCTGCGCGCCGTACGCAGAACCGTTTCCTCCTCGGCGGCCCGCGAGGTGGCCGAGGCCACCCGCGCCGCCGAACTGCTCCAGCAGCCCGTGACCACCGGCCGCCAGATCGCCGTCACCTCCATCCGCGGCGGCGCCGGCAAGTCCACGATCGCCGCCCTGCTCGGCACCACGTACGCGCACTACCGGCAGGACCCCGTCCTCTTCGTCGAGGCCGACCCCGCCCTGGGCTCGCTGCCGATCCGGCTCGGCGCCGAGACCCTGCGCTGGACCACCGGCGACGTCGCGGGCATCGTCGAGCCCCAGATGTCGCTGCTCGACGTCACCGGCTACCTGGTGCAGCTGCGCGACAACGCATGGCTGCTGCCCGGCAGCCAGGGCCAGATCGGCGCGATGCTCGACACCCGGTCCTACGAGCGGGCCATGGTGGCGCTCCGCCGCTACTTCGGCGTGACCGTCGTCGACTGCGAGACGCTGCCCGCCGAGGTCGCCCGCGTCGCCCTCTCCGCCTCCCAGGCCCGCGTCCTGGCCGCCCCGGCCACCCTGGACGGCGTCACCAGCACGCACGCGGTCCTCCAGTGGATGCAGGGCCTGCCCCCGCATGTGATGGCGAGCACCGTCGTCGTGCTCACGGAGCAGGCGCCGCGCTCCGGGATCGACGTCGCCGAGGCCGCCCGCACCCTCCAGGCCGCCGGGCCCAGCGTCCACGTCCTGCCGTACGACCGTCACCTGGCGGACGGCGGCCACATCCGCACCGAACTCCTCGCCCACTCGACCAGGCAGACCGCCGCCCGGCTCGCCGCGGACGTCTTCCAGCTCTCCCAGAAGCGCCACTGACGATGAGTACCCGACTGATCCACCGCCCGGCGCGGACCATCAGGCCCCCGGCGGCCCCCGCGGCACGCACCATCGAGGCCCCGCCCAACCTGCCCGAGGGCAAGACGGGCAACATCGCGATGTCGCTGCTGCCCGTGGCCGGGGTCATGTCGTCCGTCGTGATGATGACGGTCGTCCGCAACAGCCAGTTCGCCGCGCTCGGCGCGCTGATCCTGGTCGTCACCATCATCGGCTCCCTCGCGCTCGTCTTCTCGCAGCGCGGCAAGGCCCAGCGCACCCGCCGCACCCAGCGCGAGGCCTACCTGGCCTACCTGGAGGACCTGCGCGAGGAACTCTCCGCCGAGGAACGCGAACGCGGCGAGCACGCCGACGTCCTCAACCCGCCGCCGCACGCCCTGTACGACATCGTCCGCGACCCGGCCCGGCTGTGGGAGCGCCGCCGCGTCGACGGCGACTTCCTGCGCGTGCGCGTCGGCACCGGTGAGATGCCCGTGCGCGACCTGCAGATCGGCCAGCAGGGGTCCTCCGTCCTCACCCCGCCCGACCGGTTCATGCTCAACGAGGCATCTGCCCTGACGGCCCGCTTCCGCAACGGCACCGAACTCCCGCTCACCGTCCCGCTCGACCGCGTCGGCAACGTCAGCGTCATCGGCCCCCGCGAGGACTGCCTGCGCGTCGCACGCGCCCTGCTGGTCCAGGCCGCCGCCCTGCACGCCCCCGACGACGTGGCGATCGCCCTGGCCGTGCCCGGCGACCGGCTCGAGGACTGGGAGTGGGCCAAGTGGATGCCGCACCTCCTGGACACCGAGCAGCTCGACGGCCCCGTCGCCGCCCGCCGCATCGCCCCCTCCGCGGCGCAGCTCGCCCGGCAGGTCGGACCGGAACTGCGACGCCGCGCCTCCTACGCCGCCGAGGTGCGCCGCGGACTGTCCGGCAAGGACGCCCTGGCCATGACCTCCCGGCTGCTCGTCGTGACCGACGGACACGGTGAGGACGCCGTGGAACTGCCGCGTCCCGATGACGCGGTCGGCTTGCGCGAGATGGGCGTCACCGTCCTCCACCTGCTCGAACAGCGGGTCCAGGAGCCCGGGCATGTCGGCGTGCGGATCACCGTCGACGGCGACCGGGTGCTCATCGAGGACCTTCGCCAGGATGAGCCCATCAGCGCCCACGGCACCGTCGACGAGGTCGGCGTCCCCTTCGCCGAGGGCCTCGCCCGCATGCTCGCCCCGCTGCGCCTGTCCGCGGAATCCCTCATCGACGCCCCCCTGTCCGGGCCCGTCGACTTCGCCGACCTGCTCGGCATCGACGACGTGGCCCGCCTCGACCTGCCGAGCCTGTGGGCCCCCCGCGGCGAACGCGCCTTCCTGCGCGTCCCCATCGGCATCAGCGACTCCCGCGAGCCCGTGCTGCTGGACCTGAAGGAGTCCTCCGAGCTGGGCATGGGCCCGCACGGTCTGTGCGTCGGCGCCACCGGTTCCGGCAAGTCCGAACTGCTGCGCACCCTCGTCCTCGCCCTGGTGGCCACCCACCCGCCGGAGGACCTCGCGCTGGTCCTCGTCGACTACAAGGGCGGCGCCACCTTCGCTCCGTTCGCCGACCTGCCGCACGTGGCCGGCGTCATCACCAACCTGGAGAACCAGGCCGGTCTCGTCGAGCGCGTCCACGCCTCGCTCGCCGGCGAGGTCAAGCGCCGCCAGCAGGTCCTCAAGGACGCGGGCAACGTCGCCGACATCGGCGACTACGCCGCGCTGCGCGCCGAGCGCCGGCCCGACCTGGACCCGCTGCCCCACCTGTTCGTCGTCATCGACGAGTTCGGCGAACTCCTCACCGCCAAGCCGGACTTCATCGACCTGTTCCTGTCCATCGGCCGCATCGGCCGCTCCATCGGCGTGCACCTGCTGCTCTCCAGCCAGCGCATCGAGGGCGGCAAGCTCAAGGGCCTGGACACCTACCTCTCCTACCGGCTGGGCCTGCGCACCTTCTCCGCCGACGAGTCCCGCACGGTCCTGGACACCACCGACGCCTTCCACCTGCCGCCGCTGCCCGGTTTCGGCTACCTCAAGGTCGACACCAGCCACTACGAGCGGTTCAAGGCCAGCTACGTCTCCGGAGCCTACCGGGGACCCGTACAGCGCGCCGAGGACGAGGACAGCGGCCCCCTCGCCCTGGAGTACGAGGCCTTCAACACCCTGTCCAAGCCGGAGAGCACGGGTGCCCAGGAGCCCTCGGCGCGGCGCCGCGAGACCGGCCCGACCGAGATGGGCGTCATCGTCGACCAGCTGCAGAACGCCGCCGCTCCGGTGCGCCGCATCTGGCTGCCCCCACTGCCCGACGCGATCGCCCTGGACACGGTCGCCGGCCCCCTCGACGTGGGCGCGCGCGGAATGCAGCTGTCCAAGCGGCGCGGGCGGCTCTCGGTGCCGCTCGGCCTGCTCGACGACCCGACCAGGCAGTGGCAGGGCGAGTGGTACCTCGACCTCACCGTCGCGGGCGGCCACGCCGCCGTCATCGGCGGCCCGCAGTCCGGCAAGACCACCCTGCTGCGCACCCTGGTCCTCTCGCTCGCGCTGACCCACACCCCGCAGGAGGTCGGCGTCTACGGCCTCGACCTGGTCGGCGGCGGCCTGCAGGCCCTGTCGGGCCTGCCGCACGTGGGCGGGATCGCCGGGCGCGCCGACCGCGAGCGCGCCGCTCGCACCGTCGAGGAAGTACGCACCATGCTCGCCCTGCGCGAGGACGTCTTCCGCGAGCACAACATCGACTCCGTCGAGCAGCTGCGCACCCTGCACGCGGCCGGCCGGCTGCCCGAGCTGGCCTCCGCCGAGATCGTCCTCGTCATCGACGGCTTCGGCGCCCTGCGCGACGACTTCGAGGAGCTCGACGACGCCGTCGTCGACGTCCTCAAGCGCGGTGGCGGCTACGGCATCCACGTCGTCGCGGGCATGCTCCGCTGGAACGACGTCCGCATCGCCACCCAGTCGAACTTCGGCACGCGCGTCGAGCTGCGCCTCAACGACCCCAGCGAGTCCAGCATCGAGCGCAAGCTCGCCGAGACCCTGTCCCCGGACGAGCCCGGCCGCGTCCTCACCGACGGCAAGCTCTTCGCCCAGGTGGCACTGCCCCGCACGGACGGCCTCCGCGACACAGCCGAGCTGGGCGCGGTGCTGGAACGCACGGCCCGTACGATCCGCGCCACCTGGAGCGGCGAGGCCGCCCAGCCGGTACGGGTGCTGCCGCACCTGCTGGAGCCGCACCTGCTGCCGGGCCCGGTCGCCGAGCCCAAGCGGGTGCCGATCGGCCTCGACCAGAGCGCGCTGGCGCCCGTACTCCTGGACCTGTTCCGGCACGACCAGCACCTGCTGGTCATGGGCGACAGCGAATGCGGCAAGACCAACCTCCTGAAGACGATCGCCGGCGGCCTCATCGAGCGCTACGGCCAGGACGAGCTGGTGTTCGCCATCATGGACCCGCGGCGCAGCCTGCGCGGGGTGGTCCCGGAGGAGTTCAACGGCGGGTACGCCTACAACGCCAAGATGTGCGCCGGGCTGGCCGCGGGCATCGCCACCGAGCTGGAGCGGCGGCTGCCCGACGACAGCGCCCCCCTGGAGGACCTGGAGCCGGGCAGCTGGGGCGGCGGCCCGCGGATCGTGGTGCTCGTCGACGACTACGACGTGCTGACCACCGCGGGACAGACGCCGCTCGCCCCGTTCGTCCCGTACATCCCGTCGGCCGCGGACATCGGCCTGCACTTCGTCCTGACGCGCCGCGTCGCGGGCGCCTCGCGCGGGATGTACGAGCCGCTGGTGCAGGGCCTGCGCGAATCGGGGGCCTCGGCGGTCGTCATGGCGGGTGACCGCGGCGAGGGCCAGCTGTTCCCGGGGGTGTACGCCTCCCAGCAGCCGCCCGGGCGCGGTGTGCTCATCCGCAGGGGCCAGTCCAACCGCCTGATCCAGACCGTGTGCACGCCCGAATAGGCCCGCGGCCCCGCCCCCTGCCCGGCCGCGGCCGCCGTGGCCCCTGCCGTCGCCCCCGTCCCATCCTGGAATCCCGGACTGCGAAGGACCGTACGACCCCATGACCAAGGACGTCATAGCCCTCACTCCGAAAATGCCCGATCCGTGGGCGGTGCTCGCCGGCCTCCTCTCCGGGGGCCCGGACAAGCTGGTGGACACGACGGGCGAGGGGGCGGTCGTCCAGCTCTGCGACGAGCAGGGTCGGCCGCTGGTCTCGGTCGAGGCGCCGCTGCTGGTCCAGGTCGAGGGGGAGGCCGAGCGGCTGCTCGGGGCCACTGCGCCGCGCGTTCCGTACTGGTGGACCGAAGCCCGCGCCACCACCGGCGTCCCCGACGCCGAACGCCTGGCGGGGACCTTCGCGGCCCGCCTCGCCTCCCTGGCCGGGGGCACGGCCTGGCCGCCGGAGGCGGCGCGCTCGCTCGCCGTGGTGCAGACCGACGGGGTCAGCGTCGCGCCCACGCCCGCCGCGGCGCAGCCCGCCGTCGACGTGCTGACCCCCAACGTCGCCGTGGTCATCATGGACCGCCCGGTCGTCGCCATGACGGCCTGGCTCTCCGACGCCTTCCGGGCCGCCGCGGCGGCCGAGCGGGGCCTGCAGGTCGTCACCCCGCCGGGGACCGTACTGTCCCCGGCGGTGCTGGCGAACATGCCGCAGTGGCCCTCGCGGTGGGTCGTGCAGGACGAGCGTGAGGGCTACTACGACGGGCTCTCGGGCGCGCTGCTGCGCTGGCAGGAGGGCATGTTCGCGACCGTGGTGGCCGAGGACGCCACCGAGGACGACCCGCGCACCCCGGTCGCCGCCTCGTACAAGGAGGTGGCCGAGACGGCCGAGCGGCAGCTGGCGATCACCTTCCGCACGGTCCACCCCGCCGACGACCGGCTGGTGCTCGGGGGCGCCCTGGAGACGGTGTGGCGCGAGCTGACCGGCGAGCCGCCGGCGGGCTGGGGCACGGCCGAACCGGCCAACCTGCCCTGGGCGCCGGGCCGGCTGACCGACGTGGCGTTCGCGCGGGCCCCCGAGCCGACGTGGTTCGTGGTCGTGGGCAGCCCGCAGCGGCCCGGCCTGGCCACGGTGCGGATCAGCCGTACCAAGGCGGGTGTCGAGGAGACCGTGACGCTGGCGCTCGGCTACGGGGCCGGCGAGGAACCGCCGCTGGACGCCCTGCCGCGCACGGCGGAGGCGCTTGCCACCCGCCACCACCTCCAGTCGATGCTCGTACAACTCCGCAAAGCGCGCCGCGATCTGCTGGTACCGCCGCGCTTCGAGGGACCGGGCGTGCCGCTGGCCTTCGCCCTGGGCGCGGAGGAGGTCCGGGCGATGCCGGACGACCGCGCCCGACGGACGCCGCTGGCCCAACAGCCGCTGCCGCTGGGCCCGAAGGCCCGTCCGGCGTACTACTACCCGCTACCGGGCGACCCTTCGGACCTGTCGGGATGGGCCGACTACGAGCGGCTGATGAGCCATCTGAAGGGGCTGTGAAGGTGCCTGGCGCCTTGTCATAGCCTGGTCACAACCCGCTGGTTGCTGGTTGCAGGAGCGATGTAAGTTGATAGAACTGGACATACTTACGGTCGATCGAGTGTGCGGGGGTGTGGGATGAAGTTCGACATGGGGTCGCAGGTTCTGACGAATCTGATGTCGGGGTCGCGGACGTCGAATACGGACCTGGGTTCGCTGATCAAGCAGCTGGTGGCTGCGGCGCAGCCGTTGGAGGGCAAGTTCCAGGGGCAGGGCAAGGTCGCGTTCGATTCGTTCAAGGTG